>JAJXTQ010000225.1 GCA_021783685.1 Pseudomonadota bacterium
AGCGCTATAGACACAGCGTGCGATCTCTTCGGGAAGTCGGACAACCGGGTCGTCGGCGCCCTTCAAGTGGATATCACTCAGGTGAAGCAATAGTGCCGACATTTGAGGTCCTCTCCGAAGTTGGATGCCCGCGGCATTATTTCAGGTTTTTCTAAGCACAGGCAATGTGCGGCTCTAACGGTGCTGGGAGCGCGCAGTCATGGACAGATTCCAAGCGGCTGCTAACTGTCCGAAATCGCTCGTGTACTGGCTATCATAATGACTGGACGCGCTGAGCGTCAGCAATCCGACGCATACCTGACGTAGTGCCTCAACTGGTCCAATGACGGCAATCGCCGAGTTGCTCGCATAGACCATCGGGCACCTTTCAGAGTTGAGCGGCCGCCCGAAGGTCGGCTTCCGAATCCAGGCGACCGACAGGTGTTGGCCGAACACGGCCATCAGTGTGCTCCTGGCGTATAAGCCCAAGCTTTTTCGTCGGCAATAGCCTTGAGGCGCTTGTCTTTCGTCCATATCGGGATGTCACTGATCACAGCGGCGGCAAGCAGGTGGACATCGATATAGCCGATACCACATCCCATAAGGTGCTGCTGCTCGATGAAGAATAGGGTCTCGTCTTCGGTGGCGGATGACAGTCGCGGGAGGGATTGAAGCAGCCCCAGCACTTCCGCCCGGTTGCGCAGGTTGCCGCAAGCGAGTTCACCGATTACGAAGTCATGGGTACAGACGACTTCGTTTTGCAGCAAGCTAGCCAGTGCCGGACTACCGTTGCGCAAGTGGTCGATCCAAATCGATGTATCGACCAGTATCACCGCTTGCCTTCGCGACGGCGAGCGACACTTTCCAACTGCGGCTCGGTACCGCCCAGCCGAGCCAGGCGACGAGCGCTTTCACGCTGGATAAGAGCGCTCAGGGCTTCCTTGAGCAGGGCACTGCGTTCCTGAACGCCTGAGAGAAGTTGCGCCCGCTTGAGAAGGGTTTCATCCAGCGTGACGGTAGTACGCATGGTGAGGCTCCTAAGGAATAGGAACCAATTTTATCATCATTTGATGCTACAAACGATGATCTGAATTTCACAGACAGCCCGCTTCCTGCCACGGCGAAAGTTGGCTTCGGCCTGATTGCTGTCTTTGGAACGCTACCCTGCTCGGTAAGCTGCCGTCGGACTCATCGGATGATTATTCGGATCGATGTAGCCGTTCAATCCGCAACGAGTCCGGCTCACGAATTCTTTGCGTCGGCCTTCGGCGCGATGCGCCGCTGCCGATAGCGGAACAACAGGCCCGGACCATCGGGGCTATCGTGCAGGCTGACCGTGCCGCCCAGTCGCGTCGCGGCGTCGCGCGCGATGGCCAGGCCCAGGCCGCTGCCTTCGCCGCCGGTGCCCTCGCTGCGGTAGAAGGGCGAGAACACGCGCTCGCGTTCCGCCTTTGCGATGCCCGGGCCGGAGTCGATCACCTCGATCAGCGCGTCGTCGCCCTCCGAATAGAGGCGCAGCGTCACCTCGCCGCCCGCCGGGGTGTAGCGCAGGGCGTTGTCCAGCGCGTTCTTCGTGATCAGTTGCAGGGTCGCGGCGTCGGCGGCGAGGATGATGCCGCCCTCGTCTTCCAGGCCGAGATCGATGCCGCGCGCCTGGGCCAGGGGCAGGGCGTCTTCGATCAGTTCCTGCGCCAGTTTTGAGACTTCGAGCTTGGTCCTCGTCTCGACTGCGGCCTGGCTCCTGGCCAGGCTCAAGAGCTGTTCGGTCAGGCGCCGCGCCCGCTCGATGCCGGCTCTCAATGGGCCGACGCGCTCGCGCATCGCAGCGGGCGAGCCGGCGTTCTCCAGGTTCTGCGCCTGCAGCGACAAGGCGGTGAGCGGGCTGCGCAATTCGTGGGCGGCGTCGGCGATGAAGCGGCGCTGCTCGCTCATCAGTTCGGTGATGCGCGCCAGCAGGCGGTTGATGGCGCGCACGAAGGGCGCGATCTCGTCGGGGACGTCGCCGTCGGGCAGCTGCTGCGGCCGCCTTGCCGGCTGCTCGTCCAGGTTCTGCGCCAGACTCTTCACCGGCGTCAGCTCGGTCCTGACGATGCGCACCGTGAGCCAGACCAGGAGCGGCAGCAGCAGGAGCAGCGGCGCCAGGGTGCGCAGCGCGCTGAAGATCGCCATCTCGTCGCGCACCTGGGTCTCCTGGGCGACGGCGATGCGCGTGCCGGCACGGGTCTGGCGCACGAACACGCGCCAGCGGTCGCCGTCGCCGCCCAGGCTGTGGAAGCCGGGGGGCAGGGCAGCGGGCAGCCAGGCCGGCGAGACCGTGCCGGGATCGGGCGGCAGGTGCATCACCAGCACGTTCTCTTCCGGGTCGCTGTCGGCGCTGGGGACCGCGCGCCCGGCGTCGGGCAGGCGCTTGGCGTCGGCCAGCACGGCGATCTGCTGCAGCGTGTCGTCCTGGAACTCCTGGGCCTCGACGTAGGCGAAGCCGAAGGACACGGCGCCGGCCAGCAGGCCCGCCACGATTATGGTCAGGGCCAGGGTGCGCGACAGATGGCGCTCCAGCGAGCGGCTCATGCGGGTGGCTGCCTGCCGCCGAGTATCCGGTACAGCACCGGCATCACCACCAGCACCAGCGGCAGTTGCACCGCCAAGCCGGCGATGATCGCCACCGCCAGCGGCTGCTGCATCGCCGAGCCCTGGCCGATGGCCAGCGCCAGCGGCAGCAGGGTGAGGATGGCGGCGAAGGTGGTCATGGCGATCGGGCGCATGCGGTTCTTGCCGGCCTCGATCAGCGCCTTCTGGTGCGGAAGCTCATGGCTCAGGTCGCGGCTCAGGTCGCGATATTCGGAAAAATAGAAGATCGCGACCTCGGTGACGATGCCGACGATCATGGTCATGCCCATCATCGCCGAGATGTTGAGCTCGATGCCGGTGGCCCACAGGCCGATGAACACCGCCGACACCGCCAGCAGCGGAATCGCCAGGATCGCCAGCGCCATGCGGAAGCTCTCATAGAGGAACAAGAGCAGCAGGAATACCAGTCCGACGGCGGCGGCGAACACCGCCATCAGGCCGCGGAAGGCGATCTGCTGCTGCTTGTAGAGGCCGCCCAGCTCGAAGTACATGCCGCGGGGCAGGAGCCCGGGCGTCGCCATCACGCGCTGGATGTCGGCAATCACCGCGCCCAGCGAGCGACCACTGATGCGCCCGGTGACCGCCACCATGCGCTTCAGGTTCTCGCGCGTGATCTGCGGCTGGCCGCTGACCGGCACGATGCTCGCCACCCGGGTGAGCGGAAAGACGTGGCCGTCGGGGGCGCGGATCAGGAGCTGGCCGACGTCAGGCACGATGGCGCGCTGGTCCTTCGGCGTCCACACCCGCACGCCGACCAGCTTCGGGCCTTCCTGCAGCTTCGTGGCGACCAAGCCCGTGAGGTCGGCATCGACGCTCCGGGTGACGGCCTCCGGGCTCATGCCCTCCAGCGCCGCCTTGACCCGATCGATGTGGATCTCCAGCGCGTCGCCGGCCGGGTTGATGCCGTCCCGGGTGTCCACCACGCCGGGCACCTTGCCGATCGCCGCGACCACCTTGTGCGCCGCGGCATCCAGCGCCTGCGGATCGTCGGAGAACAGCTTGATCTCGATCGGCTGCGGCACCGAGGTGAGATCGCCGATGAGATCTTCCAGCAGTTGCGCCAGCTCGATGTCGAGGCCCGGCACTCTCGCCTCGACCTGCTTGCGGATGTCGTCCATGACGGTCTCGATGGGCGGGCGTTTTCCTGACTTCAGGCGCACGAAGAAATCGCCCTCGTTGGACTCGGTGACGCCGCCGCCCAGTTGCGTGCCGGTGCGGCGCGAGAAGGTATCGACGTAGGGATTGGCCTTGATGATGGCCTCGACCTGCATCAGCAGGCGGTTGGTCTCGGTGAGCGAGGTGCCCGGCGGCGCGCGGTAATCGAGGATGAAACCGCCCTCGTCCATGCTCGGCATGAAGCCCGAGCCGACCTCGTGGTAAGCGACGAGACCCAGCCCCAACAGCGGCAGCACGAACAACAGGAGCAGCGCCGGGCGCGTCAGCACGCGCTGCATCAGCGCCTCGTAGCGGCGATGCAGCCAGCGCG
>JAJXTQ010000226.1 GCA_021783685.1 Pseudomonadota bacterium
GCCTTGCCTCGGAATCCAACGAGATCGTCCAGTTGCCGTTGGCAGGCGAGTCTCACCCAGCGGCAGGCGGGGATGTCGCCGGCCACCACGGCTTCGGCATAGTGCCTGGCGATGGTCGTGTATTTCGAATCCGTCATCAGCCGGCAATGTCCGCCCAGGGGTCGTCGGATCGGGTGGCCGGCACCTGGGGTGCCTGGACCCGGCTGCGGGAAACCGGCGTGAATCCAAGCTCCGCCTCGCACTCCCTGAGCAGCCGCGACAACTCCATCTGCAACTCGAACAGGATTGAGCGCGTGGGCAGCCCGAAGCGATCCTTGGCGAGCAGGCCGCCGACGCCGCGTTTGGCGATCTCGTGCACCACATCGCGGTACTGTGCCAGCAGCTCGCAGTAGCGCTCCAGCAGCGCGGCGTTGTTGGCGTGCAGGACCCCCGTCGGGGTGTTGGCGACGAGATAGCGCCACAGATCGGCGGCGGCCTCGCGCATGTCCAGCGGCGGATCGGCCAGGGTCGCGGTAGGCCCAGGCTCGGCCGGGTTGGTGCGGCCCTTGCGCAAGGTGCCCTTGACCGCCTTGACGGCGGTCGGCAGAGGCTTGCGCCCGGCGCCGGTGCGGGCACCCCCGCTGCGCCCGGGCTTACCGGCCACGGACACTCTCCATTTGAAAAAAAGCAGTCATTTGAATTTGGCAGCGCAAAAATTTGAGCAGGCGCGCGGTCCCGCGCGGCGAGGCCGCAAGGATTTGACCCCCCTACCGGTCGCTCGCATTGCCGAAGCCGCCGTCCTCGCGCGCGGTCTTGGCGTCGTGGCAGGGCTTGCACAGCGCCTGCCAGTTGCGCTCGTCCCAGAAGAGCGTCCTGTTCCTCTTGTGCGGCCGGATGTGATCGACGACCGAGGCGGCGACCGTCCTGCCCTGGCGCCGGCACTCGGCGCACAGCGGATGCCGGCTTAGGAACAAGGCGCGCGCCATGCGCCAGCGGGTGTCATAACCCCGCGCGGAGGCCGATCCCCGGCGTTCGTCCTGCTGCTTGCGAATTGATCGCAGATGCCTGTCGCAGTACCCCGGTGCAGCGAGCAGCGCCGGGCATCCCGGGTAACGGCACGGGGTCGGAGCGGCGGTCGGCATCGAATCCTTATCGGCGACGAATCGCGATGAAACGCTTGGCTTCTCGATCGAACAGCGCGTTCATCACGTCACCCGATCAACTCCACGAAAGGACACACGATGAGCACCGCTGCCCCCGACACCCTGGCAACCAAACTCGCCGAAGCCGCGATGACCGTGCTGGTGCGCACCTGCCGCAAGGAAGTTGCCTCCGCCCACCACGACGAACTCGAAGCCGCCTGCGCCGCGATGCGCGGCAATGCACGCCGCGTGCTCGATACCTTGCTCGACGATGCGCGCGCCGCACCGTGGATCGCCGAAGCAGCATTCCACGCCGCCGCGCTCGAACTTGCGCAGGCCGGGATCGCGGTATTGCGCCGCAGCTGAATCAGGCAAAGGCAAGCAGAAAGCGCTTGGCTTCATTTCCGAAGAGCGCGTTCATGACCACACCATCCACCACCAGGCAGGAGCATCAAATGACCTACACCACACAGCAATTCACGGTCGACGAACTCGGCTTCATCCAGACCGCGCTGGCCAAAGTCCTGGCCGCCGCAGCACGGGGCGAGATCGACCTCAACCGGCTCGCCCGCGAGGAACTCGCTGCGCGCGGCCTCGACATGCAAGGCGTCTGGGTCGGATTCGATCGCGCAAAGCAGATCCACAACGTCTGAACGCCAGGAGCCTCGCCATGACCATCCAACTCACCCCGGCCCAACACGCCATCTTGGCCCATGCCTACCAACACACCGATGGCAAGATCACTTGGTTCCCCGACAACGTCAAAGGCGGCGCCCGCAAGAAGGTGCTCGACGGGCTATTCAACCGGGCGCTGATCACGCCCTTGCATGACGACTGGTTCATCACTGCCGAGGGCTACGATGCTCTGGGTGTGCCGCGCAAAGGGCCGATGACACAAGCTGAGATCGACGCCATTGCCACGCAACCAACTCAGGTCGAGGACAAACCTCGCAGCCGGGAGAACAGCAAGCAGGCTCAGGTGATCGCGATGCTCAAGCGCCCAGAAGGCGCCACGGTCGCGCAGATCTGTGCGGCTACCGGTTGGCAGGCCCACACGGTGCGCGGCACCTTCGCCGGCGCCTTCAAGAAAAAACTCGGGCTTGCGATCACCTCGAGCAAGGAATCGGGAGCCGAGCGCATCTACAAGATCGTCGCCTGATCGGAGGTCGCAAGATCCCCGAATGTCGCGCCGTCACCGGCGCGTTTTGCTTCCTGTCCGGTAAATTGCTGCCAGCGGCGCACGATCACATCCACGTACTTGGGATCGAGTTCGATCAGCCGCGCCCGACGGCCGGATTTCTCGCAGGCGATCAGGGTGGATCCGGAACCGCCGAAGGGGTCGAGCACGATGTCGCGCGTCTTGCTGCTGTTGCACACGGCGCGCTCCACGAGTTCGACCGGCTTCATGGTGGGATGCAGATCGTTCTTCTGCGGCTTCCTGATCTGCCACACATCGCCCTGATCGCGGGCGCCGCACCAGTAGTGGTCAGTACCATCGCGCCAGCCGTAGAGGATCGGCTCGTACTGGCGCTGGTAGTCGGCGCGGCCCAGCGTGAAGGTGTTCTTGGCCCAGATGATGAAGGTCGACCACTTGCCGCCGGCAGATCGGAACGCTGATTGCAGGGTGTCCAGCTCCGAGGAACTCATGGCGATGTAGACCGCGCCTTTGGTCACCGCCAGAATGTTCTGGCACGCCGCGACGAGGAACTTGCCGAATCCTTCGCCCAGGTTATCGTTGAGGATCGGACGGTTCTTGCCGCGCAACTTGTCCTTGGCCGTGTTGGCGTAGTTCACGTTGTAGGGCGGATCGGTGAAGGCCATATCGGGCAATTCGTCGCCCAGCAGTGCAGCGTAGTCGTCAGCCTGGGTGGCGTCGCCGCACAGCAGCTTGTGCTCGCCCAGCAGCCAGAGATCCCCGGTCCTGGAGATGGGCGTCTCCGGTACCTCGGGCACGGCATCGTCATCGATGAGCCCGTCCTTGGTGGATTCGTCCCCGGCGATCAGCGCATCCCATTCCTCGGGGGTAAAGCCGGTCAACCCGAGGTCGAAACCGGCGTCGTTCAATTCCGCGAGTTCCAGACCGAGCAACTCCTCGTCCCATGCCGCGTTCTCGCCGATTTTGTTGTCGGCCAGGATCAGCGCGCGGCGCTGAATGTCGGTGAGGTGTGTCATCGGCACGACCGGTACCTCGGCAAGCCCAAGCTTGCGGGCGGCGAGCAGGCGCCCATGGCCGGCGATCACGTTGTTCTGCCCGTCGACCAGGATCGGCGCACCCCAGCCGAACTCGCGGATGCTGGCGGCGATTTGCGCCACCTGGGCGTCCGAATGCTGTTTCGCATTGCGCACATGAGGAATCAGGGCGTCGACGGGACGCATCTCGATATGGATACCGGTCACCGGATGGCGCAGGTCAGTCATGGACCGTCTCCGGCAATTGGCGGTGGGCGGCGACCTCGTCGAACGATTGTCCGGTGGCCGCGAGCGTTACGGCAATGTCCGGGTGGTTCTGCCGGAAGCGCCGGATTGCCACGTCCACATACTCTGGGGCGATCTCCACCGCCCGGCATTGCCGACCGGTGCGCTCAGCCGCGAGCAGCAAAGATCCGGAACCGTTGAACGGCTCGAATACCACATCGCCCGGATCGGAGAAGGCCGCCATGACATGCTCGGGGAGTGCCACCGGAAACACCGCCGGATGGTCGATGTCCTGACCGATCCTGCCCTTGTGCCGCATGATGCGGATCACGCTGTCGGGAATGCGCGTGTCCTGGGTGGGTTCGCCGGCATGGGACCATCCGCCGACTTCACCGTCCTTTTTGCGCATCGCCGTCGAGGAACCATCGGCGCGCAGGTGGGAATCCTGGCCGGCATGCTTGCACGGCACGATCTTGTTCGGGCGCCGCGCCTCGCGGTTGAAGTGGAAGATGAACTCGAAGCTGGGTGCGAGGCGCCCGTTCCAG
>JAJXTQ010000006.1 GCA_021783685.1 Pseudomonadota bacterium
GACCGATGCCCGGGACGATGCGGCCGTGGCGCGCCTGCGCGCGCTGAAGGAACGCCCCGGCAAGCCCTTGGCCGTCCTGTTTCCCGACCTCGATCAGGCCGGCCGCAGTTGCCGCATCGATGCCACGGAGGCCGCCGTGCTGACCTCGGCCGCCGCGCCGATCGTGCTGCTTGCGCGGCGCGAGGACGCTCCGCTCAGTGGCCTGCTCGCTCCCGGGCTCGATCGTCTCGGCGCCCTGCTGCCCTACAGCCCTTTGCATCACCTGTTGATGGACGCCCTGGGTTTTCCGGTGGTGGCGACCAGCGCCAATCGCCGGGGGGCGCCCCTGTGTTTCGAGAACGGCGCGGCCCTGCGCGAACTGGCGGGGCTGGCCGACGGGTTCCTGCTGCATGATCGCGCCATCCTCCAGCCGGTCGAGGACGGCGTGGCGCAGGTGTTCGAGCGCGAGGCGCTCCGGCTGCGCCTGGGACGCGGCGACGTACCGGTGACCCTGGCGTTGCCGCGTGCGGCCGAGCCGGTACTGGGCACGGGGGGGCAGTGGAAGAACACGCTCGCCGTGACGGTCGAGGACCGCATGGTGATCGGCGGTCACCGCGGGGATCTGGATCATCCACAGGCGCAGGCGGGATGGGCGCGGGAATGCGCGTCGCTCCCGGCCCTGTTCGGCGTCGCGCCGCGTGTTTGGGCCTGCGACGCGCACCCCGACCATGTCCCGACCCGAGCGGCGATCCGCCGCGCCCGAGCGGGCGAGGGCGGCGTGACCGCGGTTCAGCATCATCATGCGCATCTGGCGGCGGCCGTGCTGGAAGGCCGCTGCGCGGGGCCCGTGCTGGGCGTGGTGTGGGACGGTACGGGTCTGGGCGCCGACGGAACGATCTGGGGCGGTGAACTGCTGGCCTGGGAGGAGGGCCGGGTGCGGCGGGTCGGAGCGCTGTTCCCCTTCACCTTGCCCGGCGGCGATCTCGCCGTGCGTGATCCGCGCCGCTCGGCCCTGGGCGTCCTGACCGCGCTCGGCATGCCGGTGGAGGGTCCCTGGCTGGGCTACGATGCCCAGAGTCTGCGGGTGCTGGTACGGATGCTGGAGACGGGCACCGGCTGCGTCGCCACCACCAGCGCAGGGAGGCTGTTCGACGCCGTGGCGGCGCTGCTGGGCCATCACCGGCCCGCGCATTACGAAGCCGAGGCCGCGATGAGGCTGGAGACGCTCGCGCGGCGTCACGCCGGGACACCGCCGCCTTATCCGGGCGCCGTGACGGCAGAGGCCGGATGGCTCTGTCTCGACTGGCGCGGCGCCCTGCAGGAGGCATTGGCCGAGTATGGCGCCGGCCGGCCGGCAGCAGCCGTCGCGGCGCGCTGGCACGCGACGCTCGCCGCGCTCATTGCCGCGGCGGTGGGGCAGCGCTCCGAATCGACGGTGGTGCTGACCGGCGGCTGCTTTCAGAATGCGCTGTTGCTCGAACGCACGGTCCAACTGCTGCGGGCACAAGGGCGGCGGGTGTTCTGGCCGCGCCGTCTGCCGGTCAACGACGGCGGTCTGGCGGCGGGGCAGGCGGCGGTGGTGGCGGGAATCTGGGGAGGCTAGCCATGTGTCTGGCGATTGCGGGCCGTTTGCTGAGTCAGGATGGCGAGGACGCGCTGTTCCGCACCGGCCGTGTCGATTTCGGCGGGGTGATCAAGGCCGTCAATCTCGCCTGCGTGCCGGAGGCCGAGGTGGGGGATCTGCTGCTGGTCCATGCCGGTCTGGCCATCGGCCGGATCGATCCCGACCGCTCCCGGCCATTGGACATCGATGTGCTCGGTGCGGACGGCTCATGAACACCACCGACACCCAGGCCGATGCGATCCGGCGCGCGGTCGCGGGCATCGCCCGGCGGGTGACGCGTCCGTGGACGCTGATGGAGGTCTGCGGCGGGCAGACCCACGCCATCCTGCGCCATGGTCTGGATCGCCTGCTCACGCCCGTGGGCATCGAACTCCTGCACGGTCCGGGCTGTCCGGTCTGCGTCACACCGGCCGCGGACATCGATCGGGCCATCGCCCTGGCGCAAACGCCCGGCGTGGTGTTGTGTTCCTTCGGCGACATGCTGCGCGTGCCGGGCAGCGCCGAGGACCTCGCCATCGCCCGGGCGCGCGGCGGCCGGGTACGGGTGGTCTACTCACCGCTGGACGCCGTACGGCTGGCGCAGCAGCATCCCCGGGACCAGGTGGTGTTCTTTGCCGTGGGGTTCGAAACGACGGCGCCGGCCACGGCCCTGGCCGTGCGTCAGGCGCAGGCACTGGGACTCGGCAACTTCTCGCTTCTGGTGGCGCACGTGCGGGTACCGCCGGCGGTGGAGGTGCTGCTGGCGGCGCCCGAGCGCCGCATCGAGGGACTGCTCGCCGCCGGCCATGTCTGCGCGGTCATGGGTTTGCGGGAATACGCCCCGCTGGTGGCGCGCTTCGGGGTACCGATCGTGGCGACCGGATTCGATCCGCTCGATATTCTGGAGGGCGTGGCCCGCACGATCGTCCAGCTCGAAACGGGCCGGGCGCAGCTCGAAAACGCTTACGGCCGCGCGGTCCGTGATGCGGGACAGACCGCTGCGCGGCAGCTGGTCGAGGCGGTGTTCGAACCGGCGACGCGCCCGTGGCGCGGCTTGCCGGCAATTCCGGATGGGGCGTTGATCCTGCGGCCGTCCTGGCACGCCTTCGACGCCCAACAGCGGTTTTCCCTGCGCCCGATTGCGGAGCCGGCCGTACCCGAGTGTCTGGCCGGCGCAGTCCTGACCGGACGCCTGCAGCCGACCCAGTGCCCTGCCTTCGGGCGACGCTGTACCCCCGAGCGGCCGCTGGGCGCGCCGATGGTGTCGGGCGAAGGGGCTTGCGCTGCCTATTTCCGCTATCGCCCGCCGGGGGGACATGCATGAGCCGGGAATCACCCCCATCGGGGCTGTTGTGTCCGATGCCGATCCTGGAGGCCACCGAAATCCGCATGGCGCATGGCGGAGGCGGCCGCATGAGTCAGGACCTGCTGGAACGGGTGATCCTGCCGCGCCTCGGTGGGCGCAGCAGCGATCTGCACGACGCCGCGCTGTTGCCGGAGCGGTCTGGACGGTGGGCCGTGGCCACCGATGCCTTCGTGGTCCGGCCGCTGTTTTTCCCCGGCGGCGACATCGGCTCCCTGGCGGTCCATGGCACGGTCAATGATCTGCTCATGGCCGGCGCCCGGCCCGTGGCGTTGACGTTGTCACTGATCCTCGAGGAAGGGCTCCCCATCGCGGTGCTGGAGCGGGTTCTGGACAGCGTGGCCGACGCCAGCCGGCACTGCGGGGTGAGCGTGGTGGCCGGCGACACCAAGGTGGTGGGGCGCGGGGAGGCCGATGGGCTGTATCTGGCGATGACCGGCCTGGGGATCGTGGCCGCCGGGCAGGCGCTGCACCCCAGCCGCGTCTGCGAGGGGGACCGCATCCTGGTGTCCGGCGATCTGGGTCGGCATGGCCTCGCGATCCTCAACGCGCGGGAAAACCTCGGTTTCGAAACCGACTTCGTCAGCGACAGCGCGCCCCTGCTCGAACCGGTGCAACGGCTTCTGGACGCCGTCGGGCCGCCGGCGCTGCGTGTCCTGCGCGATGTCACCCGGGGCGGCTTGGCCGGTGTGTTGCACGAGATCGCCGATGCGGTCGGGCTTGCGTTCGAGATCCTGGAGGCCGCGGTGCCTGTGGAAGCGCCGGTGCAATCCGCCTGTGCGCTGTTGGGTCTGGATCCGCTGCAACTGGCCTGTGAAGGACGCTTCATCGCGATTGTTGCACCGGAGGTCGAGCAAGCCGCGCTGGCCGCGTTGCGCGCGACCTCGTTGGGCGGAGCGGCGGTGTCCGTCGGGGGTGTGGTTTCGGGGCGAGGGGTATGGCTGGACAATCCGCTCGGGCTGCGGCGGGCGATGGCGTGGGGCAGCGGCGAACTGCTGCCGCGCATCTGTTGAGGCTAGCCGGCGAGGCCGCGCTGCAGCGCATAGAACTGCTGCTTGTCGGCGTACATGCGCTGGTCCGCGACGACCATGACCTGTTCGGGATCGGTCTCGTCGCTGCAGGCGATGCCGATGCTCAGGGTAATGGGCAGCACCCGGCCATCCCTGAGGGTCAGCGGGCGTTCGCCCACCTGATCGCGGAGGCGCTCGGCGATGAGCAGAGCCGGTTCCTGACGGAGATTGGGACACAGAATGGCGAACTCGTCCCCGCCGATGCGACAGACGATGTCTTCCGAGCGGCAAATCGCCTTCAGTCGCTGCGCCACGCGGATGATCATCTGGTCTCCGACCAGATGTCCATGCACGTCGTTCGCGGCCTTCAAGCCGTTGATGTCGACGATCAGCAGCGAGAAGTCCATCGCCGGAATCTGTTGCTTGGCCTCCTGCTGCTGCAGGAGGGACTTCTGGAAATAGGCACGGTTGTAGATGCCGGTCAGGCCATCGGTATTCGCGAGCTGTAGCAGTTCCAGCCGGAGCAGGTGGTTTTCGACGCCCGCAGCGAGCTGGTCGCGGAACAGTTCCACGGCTCCCCGCAGGTAGTCGGGGAGCGCCGGACCCTTGATGACGAGGTGGCCGATGGTCTGATCGCGCCGATTCCAGAGCGGCAACAGCAGCCAATGCGTGACCGGGACGGCCTCGGGCAGCACGGCCAGTTGAGCGACCAGGGCTTCGCAGTGACCGTCGCTCATCGCGTGGCCCTGGCCCAGGAAAAGCTCCTGCTCCGCGGGCGAAAACCCGGGGGCGACCATATGGCGGACCTTGCGCCGGCGGCGGCCGTAGAGCAGGACGCCAAAATCATGGTCCCGGAACAACAGACGCAGCTGTTGAATCGTGCCGTCCAGCAGATCGATCAGGTCTTCTTTCTGCTGGATGAGCAGGCTGGCGTCGAGCAGGGTGCGCAGCACGTCGCGTTGATTCTCGCTCTCGCGGCGGCTCTGTGCGGCGATCTTTTCCTGTTCCAGCAGGTGATAGGCGGTGGACAGGAAAAAGGCCATCAGCGGCAGGGACAAGGCCGTCGAGGTCGCGAATGCGGCGATGAGGATGCCCGCATCGACGCGGCCCTCGACCCATCGGTAGAACAGGGGCGCCAGCGCCATCGCACCGGCGACCACGACGGCGTAGATACTCAGCGCCAGCCGCCACTTGGGCTGTCTCAGGAGCCAGTGTTGCACTGGAAAGAGCAGGTTACTCCACGCGGGCACGACGAATGCTTCCTTGTCTTCCCCGTTATTGGAAGTGTATCGGCTGGAGCGGGGGAATTCTTGAGAGGGCGTGCTGCCGTCGACGGTTCGCCCCGGTCGGTCGCCTGATTGCCCCGGTCATGATGCGTATCGGGCTGTTTATGAATGATCCGCGCTTTGATACGTTTGGCGCAACCGGGGCGCGGGGAGCGAATCGCCCCGCGGCCGGGAAGGGACGGTTCAGGACACGTCCCCGGCAGGCCGGTCGGCTCCTTGACCGTCAGAATCCCCCCGCGAACGGGCGATATCCCGCGCTTGGCGCCCCCATGGACATCCGGCATGGCCCAGGTTTCCATCATCACCCCCGCCTTTGCCGCGGCGGAGTGCCTGCCGCAGGCGGTCGCCAGTGTGTTGACGCAGGGCTTTCCCGATTGGGAGATGCTGATCGTCAGCGATGACGGTGCGGACTATCGCGCGCATCTGTTGCAGCATGGCCTGCGCGATGAGCGACTGCGATTTCTGGGCTCTCCGGCCCATGGCAGCGGACCGAATGCCGCGCGCAACGTGGGTCTGGCGGCGGCGAAGGGCCGCTTCATTGCGCCGCTGGACGCCGATGACGTGTACTATCCGGGTCGGCTCGAGCGACTGGTTCCACTGGCCGCCGAACACGGCATGGCGGGGGATAACCTCCATGTGGTCGAGCAGTGCAGCGGCAGGCGTTTGCAGACCGTCTTGCCGCTCGATCCCCGGGTGCAGTTCCTGCGACTGGAAGATTTCTGCCGATTTTCCGTGCCGCTCCTGTTCGTGTTTCATCGTTCGGTGATCGGCGCGGGTTGGGACGAGGATGTGGGTTTCGGCGAAGACACGCTGTTCAATCTGCGGGCTCTCGAGCAGGCGGGCCAGGCCGTGATGGACGCCGAGCCCCTGCATGAATATCGGGTCCATCCGGCGTCCATCTGTCACGGTCCGGACGCGGTCGCGCGGGCGGAAACCGCTTACCGATTCTGTCTGCAACGCTTGCGCCAGGACGGCCTCGGCTTTCGGACCCCGCGTTTTCGCGCGGCCGTGACGGCACTCCTGTACCGCAAACGGGTGCTGAACCGGGCCTATCGCCGCGCCCTGCAGCGCGGCTTTGCCGGAAGTTTCCAGCACTACTTGATCACCCGACAGGACACTGGGACATGAACGAGTCGGCAACCGATTGGCGCGCCCATTTTCTGGGGGTCGGCGCCCGCGGCTTCAACGCGCCGGCGAGTCCCGCCTGGGTGCTTGAACAGGGCGGCGCGCCGTTGCTGCTCGTCGACTGCGGCCCCGACATCCCGGAAGCCTACCAAGCCGCCTACGGGTGTCTCCCGGCCGCGCTGTTTCTCACCCATGCCCACTACGACCACATCGGGGGCCTCGAAGCCCTGGCTTTTCATCTGCGCTTCGCCGACCCGCCGGCGCCGCCATGCCGGTTGTTCGTGCCTGCGCCGCTGGTGCCGGTGTTGCAGCGCCGCGTCGCCGACTATCCCGGAACCCTGGCCGAAGGCGGCGCCAACTTCTGGGATGTCTTTCATCTCATCCCGGTCAGCGCCGGGTTCTGGCACCGGGAGCGGGCCTTTCGGGTCTTTCCCGCCCGTCATCACCTGCCGGACTCGGCGTTCGGACTCAGCCTGCCGGGCGTGTTCTGGTACAGCAGCGACACCCGTCCGATACCGGAACAGGCCATCGCCCATGCGGGCCACGGCGAGGTGCTGATGCACGACTGCCGCGTGGAGGGGAACCCGTCGCACAGCGGTGCCGCCGATCTGGCGCGCGAATATTCGCCGGAGCAGCGGGCGCGCATGTGGCTGTATCACTATCAGGATGCCGATGCGGCGCCTGAACTCGAGGCGCTGGGATTTCGGGTGGCGCGTCCCCGCGTGCCGATCATGCTGCGCACCGATGAGGATGCCGCGAGCATTCTGCAGACGCCGGTCATCCCGGGTGCCTGATGTTCAGGGCGCCGGGCCCGCGCGACGGGGATGGTGTGCCGCAGCCTCGCGTCCTGCACGGCAAACGGGCGTCTCCCGTTCGATGGTCCGACGATGACCATGTATGCACGACCATGAGGCGCCCGCCTCGGAGCGCGGCCGGAGGGCGATGGCATGCCATCTGAACAAGGTTTTTTCTGGGGCGACCTCGGTGCCGGCGCGGCCGTGGGCGCGGCGATGGCCGCCGCGGGCCACGGCCTGATGTTGAACGTGTCGCCCGTCTGGCTGGCTTTCCTCCTCGTCATTCCGGCCGGGGCGCTGGGCGGCATGATGCTCAACATGGCGCTGTTCGCACGCTTCCTGGGCGGCATGGAAACCATGCTTCAGAGCTGGCTCTGCGGTGCCGTGGGCGCGCTCGTCGGTGCCTGCATGGCGTCGGACGGGGTGGTCGGGGCCATGGCTGCGGGGGTCGGCGCGGGCGTGGCGGTCTTTCTGGGGCTGAGGCTCTGGAGCGCCCGCATCGCGGCCCGGGCCCGGCGGGGGATCTGGTCGTGAAGGCCGCTGAACGCGCCCGGCGCAAATGGGATCGGGCGGCGCTCGGTTATGACCTCATGGCGGGCGGCGCTCAGGAGCGCCGTTGGGAAGCGCCCAAGCGGGCGTTGTACCGCACGATGGGGCAGGGCCGCATCCTGTTCGTGGCGCTCGGCACCGGACTCGACATTGCCCACTTCCCGCCGGGCCGGGACATCACGGGGCTGGACATCAGTCCGGCCATGCTGAAACGGGCGGCGCCCCGCATCGCGGCTTATTCCGGGCGCCTACAGGCACGGGTGATGGATGTGGGTGCCCTGGATTTCCCGGACGCCGCATTCGATCAGGTGTTCACGGCCTGCACCTTCTGCTCGGTCCCCGATCCGGTGCGCGGCCTGCTGGAACTGCATCGCGTGCTGCGCCCGGGCGGCACGCTGGGCCTGTTCGAGCACACCGGCAGCCGCTGTTTCCCCTTCAATTGCCTGCTCGATGCGCTCACACCGCTCAGCCGGCTCGTCGGGCCGGACCTGAATCGCGATACGGTCGGCAACGTGCTGCGGGCCGGCTTCGATGTGGAATCGGTCGAGCCGCACTATCTCGACATCGTCAAGACGATCCGTGCCCGCAAGCCGATCTGATCGCAACCCACGCGGGAGCGGCAAAGTCCGTCCGGGTTTCGCCGGCGCCCTGCATCCGGTTCGTGACCTGCAGGTGCTGACCGACCTCACCTGGCATGACGCTTCCGGCGAACGCCACACCGAACAGTCGATTTTCGCCGCCGGGCTCGCCATGATCGGCGCGGCGCGGCGTCTCATCCTGGCCGACCAGTTTCTCTACAACCCCTGGCGCGGCGCCGCAAGCGGGGATTTTCTGCCGCTCTGCCGCGCCTTCACCGACGCGCTGATCGCCCAGCGCCGCCGCCATCCCGAGCTGCGCGCGATCCTGATCACCGATCCGGTCAATACCGCCTATGGCGCCGAGTGGCCGGCCCACTTCGAGCAGTTGCGCGGGGCAGGGGTCGAGATCGTGCTCACGCCGCTCAAAGCCCTCGCCGACAGCAACCCCGCCTGGTCGTGGCTGTGGCGCGGCGTGCTGCGCCACCTCGCTCTGGACGACCATGGCCGTTTGCCCCATCCATTCGACACCGGTGAGGTGCGGCTCGGCACTTACCTGCGACTGCTGCATTTCAAGGCCAATCACCGCAAGACCCTGATCACCGACGTCGAGGGACGGTGGACGGGGCTGATCTCGTCCTCCAATCCCCATGACGCGAGCTGCTGGCATCACAACCTCGCCCTGCGCTTCGATGGGCCGGCCGTCGCCGATCTGGTCGCGACCGAGAACGCCGTGCTGGCCGTGGCGGGACACGAACCGGTCGTTCTGCCGGCGCTGTCGGCGCCCGGGTCGAGGCCCGATGGCGATGCCCCGCTGCGTGTGGCCGTCCTGACCGAAGCGGCGATTCGCGATCGCGTGCTGGTGGAGCTGGGCGCGCTCGGGCCGGGCGATACGGCGGCACTCGCGATGTTCTATCTCTCCCATCGGGCGATCATCCGGGCCTTGATCGCGGCGCATCGCCGGGGCGCCGCGGTGCGCATCCTGCTCGATGCCAACCACGACGCCTTCGGCCGGCGCAAGGACGGCGTGCCCAACCGCCAGGTGGCCTGGGAACTGCATCGTTCGGGCATGCCCGTGCGCTGGATCAATACCCATGGCGAGCAGGCGCACGGCAAATGGCTACTGCTGCGGCGCTGCGATGGTTCCGGCGTCCTGGTGAGCGGGTCGGGCAACTTCACACGCCGCAATCTCGACGGCTTCAATCTGGAAACCGACCTCCTCGTGACCGGCCCCGGGGATCAACCGGTGTTCGGAGCGGTCGGCGGTCTGTTCGAAAGGCTCTGGACCAACGCGGGCGGGGTGGTATTCAGCCTGCCCTACGGCGCCTTCGCGGAGCCGTGGCCGTTGAAATACCTGCGTTACCGGTTCATGGAACGATCGGGCTGGAGTACGTTCTGAATCGGCCGCTCCTTCAAGCCGCTGCGCAGGAGCTGCTGCAGCGGGAAACCCTGGATGAGGCACGTCTGAGTGAGTGGGCCGGCCGCTTGATTTCTCCCTCGGCTCAGGTCGAGGCACAACCTGAGCCGACTCGCTCGGCCTGAGCAAGGCTGGGGTCGCGTCCCGTGAGGCCCGGCAGGGACGCCGGCGCCGCAGGGTGAGTTGCTCTGATATGCGCGGGACGGCTGGGCGCATGGCCGGCGTCAAACACATGCGGGAAGCCGTGCCGGGGCCTGCGACGCCGGGGCCGGATGACCGTCGGCGTCACAGGCGGATCGATCAGAACTTGAGCGTCGCCGCGGCGTAGAACGTGCGCCCCAGGCCCGGCACGGCGATACCCCATATCGAGGAGGTGCCGCCGTTCGGGCCGAGGGCGCCGATTTCGCGGTTGAAGGACATGGTGGCGCCCTGGCCGACATAGGCGCCGCCGGTGGGCAGGTCGTAGTTGGTGTCGAACAGGTTCTCGACCCCGAAGTCAAAACGCATCCGCTGCTTGTCGTAGCCGCCACGCAGATTGAGCAACGCGTAGCTGTCGGTCTCGATTTCGTTGCGCACCTCCGAAAGATCGTCCTTGGCATCGACCATCACCAGCTCCAGGGCGTTGTCCCACGGACCCAGTGCGTGCGTGAGTGCGATCTTGGCGTTGAGCGGCATGATGTTGTAGAGCCCATCATTGGTATCGAGATTTTCGCCCTTGGTGTAATTCACCTGACTCCGGAGACCGAAATTGCCGAGGGGGTGGGCCCCCAGCGGCATCCAGCCCGAGAGATCGATGCCGTAGAGGCGGGCCCGCTGGTTGTCATAGCGCAGGATGACGAACTGGTTTTCCTGAAGCGTGGCCGCCGGCGCGTTGGCGGCGTTGTCCCATTGCAAGGCGTCGATGTAATCCTCGACATGGGTATAGAAGGGGGTGGCCTTGAGCCCCCAATCGCGCTCCGGCGTATGCCAGTCGAAGGTGGCTGATATCGTGTGCGCGGTTTCCGGTTTGAGGTCGGGATTGCCCAGATAGCCGTTGCCGTCGCCGACGAAGTTGATCATCTCCTCCGCCATGACGCTGGTGGACCAGGCATAGCGCTCATAAAGGTTGGGCGAGCGGGTTTTCATGGCGTAGCCGAACTCGATGCTTTTGGTCGGATCGATCAGATAACGGGCCAAGGCGGCCAGATCGAGGTTGTCATCGTCACGCTTGCGATCGCGGGCATTGAAGGCGCCCGGCTTGTACATCATGTCGTTGTATCCCTGTACCGGGCCGGCGTCGGTCGTCACCCGCTCGTAGCGAGCGCCCAGCAGCGCCGTCCACTGGGCATCGATGGCGCGTTCCCACTCGGAGAACAGCGCGGCGCGGTCACGCTGGCCGTCGTTGATGTTCCAGAAGGTGTTCGGCGCCATGCCCCCCATGGTGGCTTGCGCTCCATCCTTGTTGAGCATGCCGGTCAGATCGGCGGGCGAGGGCGGCCACCAGTCGTCGAGGCGGTAGCGCTGGTATTCGCCGCCGAGGCGCAGGACGTCGGCTTCGCTCAGGTCGATGCTGGCTGTCGCTTTGGCACCGGTGTTGTTGCTGCGGGTGTCCATCGGCATGCCGGGGGCGACGACGCCAGGCGGCGCGCCATAGACGAACTGCTTGTCGTCCCCGAAATCCATGTGGTGGTCGACTTTTTCGTGGTAGGCGCGCGCTTCCAGGGCGCCCCAGTCGAATTGGTTCAGGTAGCGCAGGTTGAGGCGACGCTCTTCGTTGCCGAGCATGTCCATGCGCTGGTTGGGATAGAGCTGATAGGGGATGTCCTGATAGCCGACCTTGGCTTCGAGCAGCTGCTCGCCATCCTTGAGCGCGAGGCCGAGCTGGTGACTCTGCACCTTGTAGGCCGTGGAACCCACTTCATCCAGCGGCAGTGCCTGGCCGGGGCGACCGGTGGCAGTGAAATCCTTGAAATCCCCGCCGGCCTTGTAGTTGTCCGACTGGGCATAGGCGCCGTCATAGCGCAGGCTGATGTTTTCACTCGCCTGGGTCATGGACACGTGGCCGCGATAGGCATCGCCGTTGCTGCGATAGCCGCCGCCGATCTCGCCCTTGGTCAGGGTCCGCTCGCCGTCCTGCGCGAATTCCGGCGCAGCGGACTCGACCGCAATGGTGCCGCCGATGGCGTCGCCACCGACGCTCACCGGCGTGATGCCGGCCCACACCCTGATCGATTTCACCTGCGACGGATCCAGATAGGAAAGCGGCGGATTCATGTGGTTGGGGCAGGCCGAGATCAGGCTCATGCCGTCGACCAGGATGCGCAGCCGGTCATCGGCCAGGCCATGGATGCTGGGCAGGCTGGAGATGCCGCCCGCCGCATTGAGCGCCACTCCCGGCACGTCGGTCAGCAGGCCGGCGGTCTCGCTGCTGAGCGCGCGCCGGACCGCGAGATCCTCCTCGCTGACGGACGAGCCGTTGAACCGGGTCGATTCTTCGGCCCCGGTGACCGTCACCGGGGGCAGTTGCTGCACCTCTGCCGCCGGCGACAGGATCGGCACGAGCAATGCCAGCACGGCCAGGGGAAGGGGCCCCGTCCGGGTCGGGCGGGTGGGGAAATGCGTCATGGAGCGCCTCTCTCTCGAATGTTCGCGTGGATGCGTGGAGCAAAGAGGGCGATCCCGAGAAACTCGCGCCGTTCCTCCCACCGTCCTTGCCGTTGTTTTTCTTTCCGATGATGGCGTGAGCAGGGTCCCGTCGCCGCGCGTGTATGAGATCGGCGCAGCAGGCCACTATTCTTTTCGGTGATGGTAAGAGAGATCGGCGGGGAGTGGGATGCGGCATATTGCCGCAGGGGCGCGCGGCGTCGTCGGCCCGGCCGGAAGGGCGCACGGCCGGTTCAACCATGTGTCATTCGAGCGGATATTCGTTCCAGGCCGATTCCGGCGGCTCTTCCGACGTGCTGGCCGCGATGCCCAACACGCGCTGCCAGCCGATGTGATCGAACGCGATGTGCCGCTCGCGGAAATAGTCGCTGGCGTTGCTCAACGCGTCTTCAAGCGCCGCCAGAACGTAGCGCAGGGCCAGCGGGGAGTGGGCAAACTGGGCCGGAATCGCGACGTGAAAATGCAGCACCGGATCGTCGTCGTGATAACCGCCCATGCGCATGCCGGTGAAATCCGGCTGAAAGTCGTCCGAGGCGGGCAGAAAGCTCACGTCGAGTCCGGGGCCGGGCGGGATCAGGCTGCGCTGGCGCGCGAGGGCGGCAGCGATGCGCGTGATCGCCTTGTCGATGGGGGATTTTTCCAGCGTGTCGGATTTGTTGATGCTGATGAAGATGGAACTCATGCGAACGCTCCCGGTGGGTCAAGGCGCCCCGTCAACGACGTCTCCGGGCACGCATGGTCTCAAAGGTCATCGGCCAGCACTTCCAGCGCGATGAGCTGCTCGCGCAGGGCCATGTGCGCGTAGAACCCCTCGCGTCCCTGATAGACCGGGTCGCCATGGAGGGCTTCCAGCGCGCTCTCATCGTTCGGGTGCACGCGACAGCGCTGCAAGGGTGCGGCCAGCGCCGCCAGATGCGCGTGCAGGAGGCTCACCGGTTCGCGCTGATAGTGCCCGGGCTCCAGCAGTGCGTCGGCGCGGTACAGCGGCGTATCCCAGTCGTGCTGCGCCGCGAGATCGGCGATCCAGTCCGGTGGCGAATCCGCGCCGCTGGCCGCAAGCAGCTCGCGCGCCGTGGCGATCATATGGATCTGTCGGCCGGCAACGATGCGCCGGGTCTGGATCTTGCCGATCAGATCGTCTTCGTCGAACGCGAACCACGCCTGCGGGCGACCCTCCCAGGGCACTTCCACGACGTGGATCACGGCGCTCCGTCTCCGTTCGCGCTGGGCTGCTCATTCATCGATGCGCAACCGCAGGATGTCATCCGCCGCGTGGCGTATCCGCTCGGCGATGGCCATCGGCGTGGCCGCGTGGATGGCCCGGGCCGCGTCCAGCGCCGCTTGTGCGCGCGCAGCGTCCTCCCGGGTCAGCGGGATCCGGCCGGCCATGTGGGTAGCCTCGGGCATGGCCTGCCAGATGGCCATGCGGTTGGGGTGTTGGCGCACGTCGGCCAGCGCATCGGTTTCGCGCCGCCCGTCCAGACAGACGAAGCGACCGATGACCTCGACCCGGCGCCCGTCCTGCGTGTGCCGGATGAGAACCGGCGTGTCGGTTGCGCCGTCCTGCCCGGCATCGCGGTGTTCCTGTGCCATCACGCCACCCCCGCTTCGGCGGGCGTCTGCGCCTTGATGCTGAGCGCGTGCACCTCTGCCGGCATCATCGTGGCCACCGCGTCGTAGACCAGGCGGTGGCGGCCAACGACCGATACCCCGTCGAAGCGCCCGGACACCACCCGGATCAGGTAGTGGCCCGCGCCGTTGGCCTGAGGGTCGTGGCCGTGGGCCTCGGTGTGATCGATGATGTCGAGCGCGGCGGGGTCCAGTGCCGCTTCCAGATGGGCCCGCAGGCGGGCGACGCGTTCCTGTGCTATCCCCATGACGATCTCCACATAGTCACCTGGCCAGGCGAGCGGCAGGCACAGCCGCGCGGTGTCACATGGCTTCTTGCAATGCGCACGCCAAAGACTCATGGCGTGCGGGAATCCGGATGGCACAAGGACTTGGAGGGCACAGCCGGACCGTGGCGCTTGGGTGATGTCGGATTTGTCGCACAAGCGACATGCCGGGAACGGGCCAGAGCGCCCGATTCGGACAGAAAATCCATGGGAGGCGACGGCCGGCTTGATTTGGAGTCGAACTTGCATGACGCGTAGCCCGCCTTTCGGAGCGGTGGGGCCCTGCGACGCGTCTGGGCTATATTGATCTGAATTCCTTGGGACACGCGCCCGTGGCGGCGCCGGCGGTTTTGACGCACATGGCTTTGTCTCCCGGTATCCGTTTTCAGCGCCTCGATGCGCTGCGTCTGTCGGCCGGCTTCGCGCGGCTGCCTGCGGCGTTCCACACTCGCTTGCCGCCCACGCCCTTGCCTGCGCCCTATCTCGTCGCCGGCAGCGCGGATGCCGCCGTCTTGCTGGGGCTGGATCCGGAGCTGATCGATCACCCCGATTTCCCGGCCCTGTTCGCCGGCAACTGCTTGCCGGCGGGGGCCGAGCCTCTGGCCGCGGTGTATTCCGGGCATCAGTTCGGCGTCTGGGCCGGGCAGCTCGGCGACGGCCGCGCGCATCTGCTGGGCGAGGTCGAGAGCGCAGCCGGCCCGCTGGAAATCCAGCTCAAGGGCGCCGGCCCCACGCCCTATTCGCGCTTTGCCGACGGCCGCGCGGTGTTGCGCTCCTCGATCCGCGAATTTCTCGCTTCCGAGGCCATGGCCGCGCTGGGCGTGCCCACCACGCGCGCCCTGTGCGTGATCGGCTCGGCTGCGCCGGTGCAGCGTGAAACCCGGGAGACCGCGGCGGTGGTGACGCGTCTTGCGCCGAGCTTCGTGCGTTTCGGTTCCTTCGAGCATTGGCATGCCCAGGACCGCACGGCCGAGCTCCGCACCTTGGCCGACCATGTCATCGACCGTTTCCGGCCGGCGCTGCGCGAGGCCGCGCAGCCCTATGCCGCCTTCCTGACCGACGTTGCGCGCCGTACCGGCGAGCTCATCGCGCACTGGCAGGCGGTGGGCTTCATGCACGGGGTGATGAACACGGACAACATGTCGATCCTCGGCCTGACGCTCGACTACGGCCCGTTCGGCTTCATGGAAGCCTTCGATGCCGGTCACATCTGCAATCATTCCGACCACACCGGCCGCTACCAGTACCGCGCCCAGCCGCGCGTGGCGTACTGGAATCTCTACGTCCTCGGGGATGCCTTGAGTCCGCTCATCGGCCGGCCGGAATTGGTCAAGGACCTCGTCGACGCTGCCTTTCCCCCGGCCTTCGAGGCAACGTTCATGCAGTCGATGCGGGCCAAGCTGGGGCTGGCGACGGCGCGTGAAGACGACGCCGAACTCATCGATGCACTCTTCGGCCTGCTGCAGGCGGGACGGGCGGACTACCCCCTGTTCTTTCGCGGACTCAGCCAGTTGCCGGGGACGGTCGAGCCCGCGGCGCGCGGCCGCGTCGATGCCCCGGTGCGCGATCTGTTTCTCGACCGGCCGCGCTGCGACGCCTTCCTGGTCCGCTGGCGCGCGCGTCTGGCGGCCGAAGGCTCGGTCGACGCCGAGCGGCAGGCCGCGATGCGCGCGGTGAACCCCAGATATGTCCTGCGCAACTGGGTGGCCGAGGCAGCCATCCGGCGGGCGCGCGAGGGCGATTTCGGCGGCGTGGCCGAGGTGCTCACCTGTCTGCGCCGGCCATTCGACGAACACCCCTGGCTCGCGCACTATGCCGCGCCGCCGCCGGACTGGGCCGCGGGCCTTTCGGTGAGCTGTTCGAGCTGAGCGCCGGAGGGTGCGAAGAGGATAATTGCGAAGAGGATGATCATGACGCGGACGAAGGATGGGGCGACGGGTTTTCGGGTCGGACACGGCCGCAGCCAGCGCTGGCAGGAAGCGGTCGAGGCGGCCCTGCGCCAGCTCGGTGATCCGCCGTCAGGCGCCAATCTGGGGTTTGTCTATGTGACCGACCATCTGGCTCCGGCGGGTCGGGCCATCGTCAGCTATCTGCAGCAGGCCACCGGCGTGGAGGACTGGGTGGGTTCCACGGGCATCGGCATCCTCGCCACCGGCGTCGAGTATCTGGACGAGCCGGCGATCGTGATCATGCTGAGCGGCTTCCCGGAAGGCGAGTTTCAGGTGTTCTCGCCGGCAGCGGCTCCGCCGGCGTTGGGCAGCCGCACGCCCGGCGGCTTCGAGGCCGCCCATCTGGCGCTGGTGCATGCCGGTCCGCATGACGACGCCCTGCCGGCACAACTGGCCGATCTGTGTGCCGGCCTCGCGAGCGGTTATCTGGTGGGCGGCATCACCAGCTCGCGCACGCGGGCCTATCACTTCGCGCGCGCTGCCTTCGAGGAGCAGCTTTCGGGCGTGGTGTTTTCAGGCGCCGTGCCCGTTGCCGTGCGTCTCACCCAAGGCTGTTCGCCGCTCGCCGCCCACGCGCCGCGGCCCGTGATCACCGCGGGCGAGGGCAACACGATCGCCACTCTGGATCATCGGCCGGCGCTCGACGTGCTCTGCGACGCGTTGGGCATCGCCGCCACCGATCCCGATCTGCGGGAACATCTGCAAGGCATACACCTCGGGCTGCCGGTGGCCGGATCGGATACCGGCGACTATCTGGTGCGCAACCTGCTCGGTCTCGACCGCAAGCACGGTCGGCTGGTCATCGGCGAACAGGTGCAGGTCGGCCAGTCCGTCCTGTTCTGCCGGCGCGACGCCCAAAGCGCCCACGAGGATCTGCTGCGCATGCTCGATGCGGTGCGCGCGGGGCTCGCCGGCCCGCCGCGCGGGGGTCTCTATTTTTCCTGCCTCGGCCGCGGCGAGCGCCTGTTCGGCCGCCGCTCGGCCGAGCTGGCCATCATCCAGGAACGGCTCGGGGATGTGCCGCTGGCCGGCTTTTTCTGCAACGGCGAAATCGCCCACGACCGGCTCTACGGCTATACCGGCGTGCTGCTGCTGTTCGGCTGAGTTTGCAGGCCGGCTTCCCCTGACTGCGGCGCAAGCCCGGTGTCGCCCCCCGTATCCCACATCCCGAGCCATCGGCGTCCCCGCCAGCCGGTCACGACGGGCGGATGAAATCCGATGCCGATGGACGCGTCGGGGATCGTCTGATAAACAGAACCGGGCAAGAATCAAAACAACAAGGGGATGGATCATGAGTACGAAATATCGCGCCGTGGCAAGGAAAGGCCTTGCCGCCATGGCAATGCTGGCGGCCTCTTCCGCCGGTTTGGCAAGGGTCGATGCGTCCGAACGGGCGCAGATCGAGCGGGGACGCTATCTGGTCAGGATTGCCGGGTGCAACGACTGTCATACCGCAGGCTACGCTCCGAGCGCAGGGAAGGTCGCCGAACAGGACTGGCTCATGGGTGACGGACTCGGGCACAAAGGGCAGTGGGGAACGACCTATCCAGGTAATCTCCGAAACTACCTGAACGGCTTGTCCGAACAGCAATGGCTGGAGGTCGCCAAGACGGCCCGGTATCGGCCGCCCATGCCCTGGTTCACCTTGCATCAGATGGCCGATGAAGACTTGCGGGCGATCTA
>JAJXTQ010000227.1 GCA_021783685.1 Pseudomonadota bacterium
ACTTGTTGTATTCGGCCTTGAGCACCACCAGGGGGTCGGCACCGACCATGATGACGTTGCCGGCGCGGAGTTCTTGTGCGATTTTCATGAGGCTTCCTGCGTCAAAAAATTAATCGGCAATTATACCAATTGTTCGATGAAATTCACCAGCTTGGCGGCGAGATCGGGCATCTTTTCCTGTACCTCCGCCCAGCGCCGGGCGTGGGCGGCCAGTTCCGTCCGTTGCCTCCAGTAATCCGGCCAGGCGGCCGCGGTGTCGCCGCCGTCGTTCCAGTTCTGCCAGAACGCGCGCAGGGCAGCCGCCGCCGGTGGAGGAAGATCCGCGCAATAGCGATCGAGGAAGGCCGAGAGCTTGCGCCGGTGGGCGTCGTCCTGCTGCGGGTAGATGTGCCAGACCAGCGGCCGAGCCGCCCACTGGGCGCGGACGAACGAATCCTCGCCGCGGACGAAATTCAGGTCGCAAGACCAGAGCAGGCGGTCGTAGTCCTGCTGGGCGACGAAGGGCAGGGCGTGGAGCGTCAGTCGGCCGCGCTCCACCTTGTCGCCGGATGTCAGCCCTGGCCGGCCGAGGCAGGCGGCGGCCTGGGCCAGCGCCCGGCCCGCCGGCACCAGACACCTGATCGGCAAGTCGCCCGCCGACCAGGTCCGCAGCAATCCGGGCAGGGCAGCATTCTCGTAGCAGAACAGCGAAATGCTCGTCTCGTCCGGATGCGGTTGCGGCAGGCCGAGGCGGCCCCAGGTCTGGTCGCCGTCCTGCAGCCACGCCTCGCGATGCCGCGCCAAGCCGGCCTCGCGCAGCAGACCGCCGGTGGCGGCGGTGAAGCCGGGAAAGAAGAAGTGCTTGATGAGCGGCAGGCGCGGATGCGGCGAGGGCAGGCCGTGACTTTCCTCCACCCAGCGTTCCGCCGACAGGTATTCGAGATTGATCCAGGCCGGACGGGGCCGCTTCGCCGCCATCGCAGCGAGATAGGGCTCAGGCAACTCGCAGGCGAAGGCCTCGATCACCACATCGGCCACGTCGGCGGCGTCGACCGAAGGGAAGGGCTGAGTCCAGCGCCTGATCTCGACGCCGCGCTGGCGCTGAGCGTCTTTGCCGGGATCGATTTCGGGGCAGAGAGGCCGGAAGCTCTCCAGGTCATCGACCCACAGCCGCACCGCGAGGCCGTGCTCGCCGGCCAGTTGCCGGGCCAGGCGCCAACTGACGCCGATGTCGCCGAAGTTGTCGACCACGGCGCAGAAGATGTCCCAGCGCTTCATTCCGGAGGCTTCATCGCCGGACCAGGAAAGCGCTTAGCTCAAGGTCGAGGTGATGCGTTCGCCTATGTCGCGCTGCTGATGGATGCTTTCGGTGATGTGCGTGACGACCTCGATTCGACGTTTGGCGCCCGCCTTTATTTCTTCCATCGCGGCTTGTGCGCCGGCTGCCGCTTCCCTGCCGGAGACGACGATATCATCCAGCTTGTCCATGGCCATCGATGCATTCTTGGACGTGCTCTCGATATTGCCGGCGATGGAGCCGATTTCGTCGCTGGCTGTCTTGGCCTTTTCCGCCAGCTTGCGCACCTCGTCGGCGACGACCGCAAAGCCGCGGCCGGCTTCCCCGGCCCGGGCTGCCTCGATGGCCGCGTTGAGTGCGAGAAGGTTGGTCTGGTCGGCGATCTGAACTATCGTCGCCACTATTCCGGCGATTACCGTAGACTGGCTGGACAATGAGGACAGGTCGGCTCTGGCGCGGACTAGACTCGATCCGAGTCTGCCGATTTCCTGCTCGGCCTTGACCATCAGTTCATGGCCGGATGCCACTTGTGCACCGCTGGCTTTGGCCAGTTCATTGGCGGAAGCCATGTCTTCGAGCGCCTTGTCCACGGAGGCCAGCAATTCTCGGGAAAACGCCGAGGCGCTATTCCGGGCCGTTTCCGCTTGGCCGACGCTGGATTCCAACGCTGCTATGCGGCTTGCCGCGCGAGCCGAGTCTTCCCGCAAGTTCTCGACCTGTATCTGCATTGCGTTCAATTCTTCGCCCGGGTCCACGTGCGTCGTCTCTGCTTGCACCGCATTCTGGCGGTTGCCGCCAGCGAGACTTGTTGCCACAGCGAGCGTCGTCAATACGAGAGCCGTGCCGATGAGCGGCTGCTTCAAAGCCGGAAGGAGCAGCGCCGACAGGCAGGCCAGCGCAGAACCCGCCGCGGGAAGCAGCACCCGCCATTGAACGGTATGAGCTTTCATGTTTGTCTCCTCTCGCATCGATCGCTTGATTACTCCTGTGCTCTGCCCCAAGCTGCGGACGGTCCGAAGACCGTTCGCAGGGCTCGGGGGCAGGCAGGAAGGATGAGGGCCTCTGAGCGGATGCGCGTGCCGGGGTCCAGAGGGGCAGAATGAAGATTTCTTGTCATGGCCTTTTGCTGGAAATCATTCAAGGCTTGCGAGCAGGCTGTCGTCCACCCGGCTGCTGACGATTATACGCAAGCCTATCCTTGACGATTGCGTTCCTTGGGCGGGCCGCGCCTCGCCACTGGAAGCTGCCTTGGCCGATGAGGTATTCTTGTTACGGGAACTTCACGAAACGAGGGAACGGCTTGACCGAGCTTGCCGGCGCCAAGGGGCGCCGCTTGGCGGTCAGCCTGAGGCGGGCACCATGACTAAACTTGATTTGGCGAGGCGACTCGTTGCTACTTTGCCGAGCGGTGTTGCCGGGCTCTTCAATCCATGGGCGGAGACTTGCCCGGAAGATCTGGGCCATAACGGTCCGCAGGCCAAGCTGGCGCGGCTCGCCGCCCATCTCGACTGTCAGCCGGCGTTTATCTTTTGCGGTGAGGCCGCGGGTTACATGGGTTGCCGGCATAGCGGCATAGCCTTCACGAGCGAGCGTCTGCTCCTTGAGGGGGCAATCCCCCGAATCGAGCCGCCGGCGGGGCGTCTGACCTCCCGCCATCTGCCCTTCTCCGAGCCGTCCGCGACCATAGTCTGGAAGACCCTGTTTCGTCTCGGCATTGCCGAACATACCGTGCTCTGGAACGCGCTACAGTTGCACCCGCACAAGCCGGGCAATATCCGCTCGAACAGAACGCCGACGCCGACTGAGATTGCCTTTGGCGACCCGGCCATGCGAATTCTGGCTGGCGCTTTTCCTCGGGCTCGGATAGTGGCCGTTGGCCGGAAAGCGGAAGGGCTGCTGCAGGAGATGGGGATGCGCATTGCCGGCGCGGTGCGTCACCCGGCCAACGGCGGTGCTACCGAGTTCGCCGACGGCATCAGCCGGCTCGTGGCGAAAACACCCCGCCGCGGCGCCTGAGCGCCGAGAGAATCGCCGATGCCTTCCAAGCCGCCCGTGCCGGACTCGACCGACAGACCTGGGTTCGACGCCAGGGAACTCTTGGCGACCTTGCCCGACGACCCCGGCGTGTACCGCATGCTGGGCGCCGGCGGCGAGGTGCTCTACGTCGGCAAGGCCAAGAACCTGAAAAAGCGCGTCAGCTCCTACTTCCAGAAGAGCGTGCCGAGTCCGCGCATCGGCCTGATGCTGACCCAGGTGGCCAGGGTCGAAGTCACCGCGACGCGCTCCGAGGCAGAGGCGCTGATCCTCGAAAACACGCTGATCAAGAAGCTGGCACCCAAGTACAACATCCTGTTCCGCGACGACAAGTCCTATCCCTACATCGTGCTCACGGGCGACGCCTACCCGAGGCTGGCCTTCCACCGCGGCGCCTTCGATAAAGGCTCGCGCTACTTCGGTCCCTACCCGAACTCGCTGGCGGTCAGGGAGAGCATCCAGCTGCTGCAGAAGACCTTCCTGCTGCGCACCTGCGAGAACGCGGTGTTCGCCCACCGTTCGCGGCCCTGCCTGCTGCACCAGATCAGGCGCTGCAAGGCGCCTTGCGTCGGCCTGGTGTCGGATCAGGAATACGCCGCCGACGTGCATCTGGCAGAGATGTTCCTGCGCGGGCGCCACAGCGAGGTGATCGGCCGTCTCTCCGACGCGATGCAGGCAGCCGCCGATGCGCTCGACTTCGAGCGGGCGGCGGCGCTACGCGATCAG
>JAJXTQ010000228.1 GCA_021783685.1 Pseudomonadota bacterium
GCTGAATGCCGACGAGATCAGGCGCGTCGAGGCGCTGGTCAATCGCGAGATCCGCCGCAACGTCGAGGTGAGCTCGCGCGTCATGGCGCACGACGCGGCGATCGCCGCCGGCGCGATGGCCTTGTTCGGAGAAAAATACGGCGATGAGGTGCGCGTCATCAAGATGGGCGATTATTCCACCGAGCTGTGCGGCGGCACCCACGTCGCGCGCACCGGCGACATCGGCCTGTTCAAGATCGTAGCCGAGGGCGGCGTGGCCGCCGGCGTCCGCCGCGTCGAGGCGGTGACCGGGGAGGTCGCGCTCTCCTACGTCCAGGCGCAACTCGCCCAACTGGACGAGGTCGCGACACAGGTGCACGCGCCGCCCGCCGAGGCGGCGTCGCGCGTGGCGCAACTGGTCGACGGCGTCAAGGCGCTGGAGAAGGAGCTGGCGCGGCTCAAATCCAAGCTGGCGGCCTCCCAGGGCGACGACCTGGCCGGTCTCGCGCTGACGGTCAAGGGCGTCAAGGTTCTCGCCACGGTGCTGGAAGGCGCCGACGCCAAGACCTTGCGCGAGACCTTGGATAAGCTGAAGGACAAGCTCGCCCCCGCAGCGATCGTCCTGGGCTCGGTCGAAGCGGGCCGGGTGCTCTTGATCGCCGGCGTCACCCCCGAGCTCACCGCCAGGATCAAGGCGGGCGAACTCGTCAATGCGGTCGCGCTCCAGGTCGGCGGCAAGGGCGGCGGCCGCGCCGACATGGCCCAGGCCGGCGGCACCGAACCGGCCAAGCTGAAGGATGCGCTCGCATCGGTGGGCGCCTGGATTGAACAGCGACTTTAATTTCTGCCCACGTTGCGCCGGCCCGCTGGCGACGAGGGATCTGGCCGGTCTGCCGCGCCGCGCTTGTTCAAGCTGTGACTTCGTGCACTGGGACAATCCGACGCCGGTGGTGGCGGCATTGGTCGAGTACCGCGGCCGGATCGTGCTAGCGCGGAATCACGCCTGGCCGGAGAAGAGCTTCGGCCTGATCACCGGCTTCCTCGAACGCGACGAGTCGCCGGAGCAGGCGGTGGCGCGCGAGGTGAAGGAGGAACTCGATCTCGACACGGATGCGGTCGGCCTGATCGGCGTCTATCCCTTCGCGCGCAAGAACGAGTTGATCATCGCCTATCACGTCGCGGCCGAGGGCGAGATCGTGTTGAACGAGGAGCTGGCCGAGTTCCGGCTGATCGCGCCGGAGCAGCTGCGTCCCTGGGAATTCGGCACCGGGCTCGCGGTGGCCGATTGGCTGAACGGGCGGAGCGGCTGATCGCCGCTACGATCGCAGCATCACGGCTGATGGGCGCTGCTGCCGATGCTGTTGGCCCAGATCAGGGCCTGGGTGTGGCAGGCGTTGACCCGGTCGGCGTCGAGGCCGGGCAGCCTGGATGTCAGATCGTGACAGGTCATGCCGTCGTTGCCTTCGAGCGCCTCGGTCAGATCGAGCATCGCTCCTAATGTTCCCGCTCCGGATTCGAGCGCCTCGCGGACGGTGCTGCCCAGGCTGATGCCGTTCAGGATCTCCGCCATCGGCACGCCCATCAGCGCCGGCATCAGCGAGATGATGCCGACCATGAAGGCCTGATCCTCGAATTCCTGGCGGCCCGGTTCGATCTGACCCGCCAGCAGTTCCATCAGCTTGCCGCGCGTGGCGGCGAGTTGCATCAGCGGGCTGGCGATGGGCTCGGTGCCGGGACGGGGCTTGGTGTACATCAGCAACTGCAGCCAGCGCTGCAACTGGCGTCGGCCGAGCAGGGTGATGGCGTGGCGCAGCGAGGTGACCTTGACGCGCACGCCGGTGGCGACCGAGTTGGTCAGGCGCATTAGGTTCATGGCCAGGCCCGGTTCGCGCTTGAATACGGCCTCCAGTTCCGAGACGTCGACATCCTCGAGCACCATTCCGAGCAGGCGCAGTAGCGCCATCTGGGAATGGCTGAGCCGTTTGCCGGCCATGATCATGGGTTTGGCGAAATAGTAGCCCTGGAACATCGAATAGCCGATCTGCTGACAGTGCTCCACCAGTTCGACCTTCTCGACCCGCTCCGCCAGCAGGGTGACCGGCCAGTTGCCGAGCTTGCGCGTCACCGCCAGGAGTCCGGCAGGATCGACCAGCATGGTGTCGACCTTGACGATCTCGACGATGTCGAGCAGCGGTTTGAAGCGCTCTTCGTAGCCGACGAAGTCGTCGAGCGCCAGGGTGAAGCCCAAGGCCTTCAGCTCGACGCAGCGCTCGACGACGGCCGGCGTGATCTCGACCGTCTCCAGTACCTCGAGCACGACCTTGTCCGATGGCAGGACCTCCAGCAGGTCGGAGAGCAGCAGGCTCTCGTCGCAGTTGATGAAGCCCTTGTAGGGGCCGAGCGCTGCCTCGATGCCCAGGTCGATGAAGGCGCGGGTGATGACGCTGGCCGTGGCGGCGAGGTCGTCGTGGACATCCGCGGCGTTGTGCTGGCTGCGGCGAAACAGCAGTTCGTAGGCAACCATCTGCTGCCGGCGATCCATGATCGGCTGGCGACCGATGAAAATCTCCGTGTTCGGGCTGGACATCGTCAGTAGGCGACCGCGAGCCCCGGCCAGGCATGCTCCAGCGCTCTCTTGAACACCGACTGGATGCGGGCGAGGGCGGCGGACGTGTCGGCTTCGAAGCGCAGCACCACCACCGGCGTGGTGTTGGAGGCCCGCGCCAGGCCGAAGCCGTCGGTGAACTCGGCGCGCACCCCGTCCAGGGTGATGAGTTCGGTCGTCCCGGGAAAGAGCTCGGCGGCGCGCGCCTTGAGTTTTTCGATCAGCGCGTGGGGTTCGCCTTCCCGCATCTTCAGGTTGAGCTCCGGAGTCGAGACGGAGTCGGGCAGGTGCTTGAGCGGCCAGTTGGCGTCATCCCAGCGCGAGACGATCTCGAGCAGGCGGGCGGCGGCGTAGAGCCCGTCGTCGAAGCCGTACCAGCGCTCCTTGAAGAACATGTGGCCGCTCATCTCGCCGGCCAGCGGCGCCCCGGTTTCGCGCAGCTTGGCCTTGATCAGCGCGTGGCCGGTCTGCCACATCAGCGGCACGCCGCCCTGGTGGCGGATGGAGCGCGCCAGGTTGCGCGTGCACTTCACGTCGTAGATGATCTGCGCGCCGGGATTGCGCGTCAGCACGTCGGCGGCGAACAGCATCAGCTGGCGGTCGGGATAGATGATCTCGCCGTCCTTGGTGACCACGCCCAGGCGGTCGCCGTCGCCGTCGAAGGCCAGGCCCAGTTCTGCATCCGTATTACGCAGCGCGGCGATCAGATCCTGCAGATTCTCGGGCTTGGACGGATCGGGATGGTGATTGGGGAAGCTGCCGTCGATCTCGCAATAGAGCGGCAGCACCTCGCAGCCCATGCGCCGGAACAGCTCGGGCGCCAGCTCGCCGGCGACGCCGTTGCCGCAGTCGATGGCGATCTTCATCGGCCGCGACAGCTTGACGTCGGCGACGATGCGTTCGAGATAGGCCGCGCGCACGTCCGCCTTGATCACGCGGCCCGATCCGTAGCGCAGGTTGTCGCGCTCCAGGCGCGTGCGCAGCGCTTGGATCTGAGCGCCGTACAGGGTCTCGCCGCCCAGCACCAGCTTCAGGCCGTTGTAGTCGGGCGGATTGTGGCTGCCGGTGACCGACACCGCCGAGTCGCAGCCGAGCTCGATGGCGGCGAAGTAGGCGAGCGGGGTGGGCACCCGGCCGATGTCATAGACATCGACGCCGGCGGCGTTCAATCCTTGGGTCAGGGCCGAGGACAGATCCGGGCCCGAGAGGCGGCCGTCACGGCCGACCGCCACCGCGGTCTGGCCGCGCCACAGCGCTTCCGAGCCCAGCGCGTGGCCGATGGCGCGCACGCCGTCAGGGGTCAGGGTCTTGCCGACGATGCCGCGGATGTCGTAAGCCTTGAAGATTTCTGGGGCGGGCAGATTCATGGCGGGCAACGGAGAAAAGATCCTTGACCATCCTACCATAGGAATATGACGGCCGTGAGCGGTGCGGGGCTCAGTGCAGGATCT
>JAJXTQ010000229.1 GCA_021783685.1 Pseudomonadota bacterium
TGGCCATCGGCGTCTATTGCGCGCTCAGCACGCAGCGCTTCGAAGAGGGCGTCATTCTGGCCGTCAACCACAGCGGCGACAGCGATTCAACGGGACTGCTCACCGGCCATCTGCTGGGCGCCGTGCAGGGACTTTCGGCCATCCCGGAGCGCTGGCTCGCACCGCTGGAACTGCGGGACGTGCTGGAACAGCTGGCCGATGACCTGCTGGTTTCGGGACGCCCGGCTTCGCTCCAGGATGAGCGATGCGCCCGCCATGCGCGCCTTTCTCGAACGCCACCCCGGCGCCTAGACCGGATCGAGGCAGCGGCCCGCGGGGAGATGGCCGTGCTGCGCCGACCGGCGTCCGGCCAGCCCGCCTATTCGAAGACGTCGGTGAGGATGTCGGCCACGATCGCCCCGGCGACGGCGATCAGGACGAGATCGGTGCCGCAGACGATCCATTCATGCCCCGGGTAACGGGGCAGCACGGCGAGGATTGGGTCGGGTACGGTCTGGCGCGCGATGCCGGGTGGCAAGGGCTTGCCGCGGAGGAGATTGCGGCGGATGCCCGGCGGCAGCGGTGCATGGCCGGCCAGATGACGGGTGACGACCAACTGGCGCAGGTGGGCGCGATCGATGACGACGTGCGGCGCAGGGCCCTTTCCGCCCGGCTCCGCCGTGCCGGCCTTTTTGCCGTGGCCCGCTGGGCCGCCATCGACTCCATCCCGGGGCTTCTCCGCCGGACCGGATGAATGCGCCGCCGACCCCTTGCCCTCGGGCGGGGCGGCGCCGAGCGGCGCACCGATCAGGGCGAGGGCAACCAGGAGCGTCAGCCGTCCCGGGAAGCGCTGAAGGCGAAAAGCGTGCAGTCGCATCGCTCGTTCTCCCGACGAGTGGCCTTGGGCCCCGGCCCCGTGGCACCGGGGGCCGGCAGTCTCAGGGAATCGATACCGGCACCTGCTCCGTGACGGTCGGGGCGGGAAAGACATCGGCATAGGCGGCCCATACCGCGCCGGTCAGCACCGGCCCCAGGATCAGAAACCCCAGGCCCATGGGGAGCATGGCGAGAACCCCCAGGATGGTGGCGATCAGCCCGAACAGGAGCAGCGGCGCCCAGTTCACCAGACCGGCCTTGAGACTGGTCTGCATCGCCTGCAAAGGCGGCTCGCGCGCCTCCATCACGAGCGGGACGGCAAAAAAGAGCGCGGCGCTGAGCAACACGTTCAAGGTGAGCATCAGGGGAATGCTGATCAAGGCGCCCGCCCCGAAGCCGACCCAGGCACCTTCGCCGCCGTGCATCATGCCCATGCCCAGCGCGCTCGAGCCGATGAACATCAGCCCGAGCCCCATGATCAGCGCATTGACCGCGAGCGAGACGGCGCCGAGCACGAGCAGATCGTTCAAAACGCTGCTCCGCGCCAGCGGCTCGAAGAGGACGCCCAAGACAAAATCCTCGCCGCGCGCACTGCGGCGGGCCGCCTCGAGCGCGCCGGCGCCAAGCACCGGCGTGATGAGCGCGACGATCAGCGATCCGACCCAGGGCAGCAGGTTCAGGATCACCACGATCGCCAGCAACACCAGCATCAGCAGGATCCAGAGCCCCGGCAGCCGGACGAAGCCCGCCCACCCCGCCTGAAGCCAGCCGATGCCTCGATTGACGTCCACACGCTCGATGGTCATTGCAGTATCCCCCAAGGCGGCGCCTCGCCGAGGTCATTATCACCGCAATGGGCGCGCGTGCCAGCTTTTTGGGATGTCGATCCCGTGAAGGGGACACCCGGGGCGAGCCGCGGCCCTTCGCCGCGGCCCGCCATACCGTCAAGGCGTCAGTTGTGCAGTCGTCTCGGCGCGGGCACGGGCTTCCAGATTGGGGCTGATCTGGCCGTGGTAGTCATGGGCAAATCCGGATGGCTGCTCACCTTCGCCGGTGTCGATCGTCACCTCGGCGCTGGTCTCCACGCGCAACGGGGCACTGTCGCGGGGATCGGTGATCAGGATGCGCACCGGAACGCGCTGGGTGACCTTGACCCAGTTGCCGGTGGCGTTCTGGGGCGGCAGCATGGAAAAAGCGGTGCCGCTGCCCGGGCCGATGTTCTGCACCAGCCCGTGGAAGACCTCACCCGGGTACATGTCGACCTTGATCTCGGCGTTCTGCCCCGGGCGGATGCGCGCCAGCTCGGTTTCCTTGAAGTTGGCGTAGACCCAGTACTCGTCGCTGCAGACGATGCTGAACAACGGACGGCCCGGTTGTACCAGTTCGCCGGGGCGCAGACTGAGGTTGGCGATCCGGCCATTGCAGGGCGCCTCGAGGTGGGCATGACTGAGATCGAGCTGCGCCTTCTCCAGGAAAAGGTGCGCCTCCTTCAGGCGTTCGTTGTTTTCGCCGGGCGAGCCGCGCAGCACCACCGCCTGGCGCAGATTGGCCTCCGCCGCGGCAAGCCCCGCCTGGGCGCTGGACAAGCCTTCCTGCGCCGTATCGGCCGCCGACTTGGGCATCGAATTCTGCGCGCTCAGGTTGAAGACCCGGCGTGCCTGCAGTTCGGCATTGCGCAGCTGTGCCTTGCGCACGGCGATCTGGGCCTCGGCCGCCGCGATCTGGGCATTGGCCGCGTCGATCGACTGGGTCGCCTGGATCACCTTGTTTTCCGCTTGAGCGAGCTGGATCCGGAACGGCCGCTCGTCGATGCGGATCAGGGTCTGCCCGGTCTTCACCAGCGCGTGGTCTTCGATACCGACTTCGATCGCCTCGCCCGGCACCTGAGCCGCGACGCTGACGACATTGGCCCGCACATAGGCGTCGTTGGTGGTGGGGAAGTGTTCGCGATGCTGGCCATAGGCGTGGATGCCTACCGCGGCTCCGGCGACGGCAGCAATGCCAAGGATTGCCCAAAGAATGCGCATGGTCGGATCGTCCTCTCTATTCGGAATGGCGGCCATCCCTGAAAACCGCCGGAAGCGACTTGTTACCGGAAAAAATGTGCTCGACCGTCAATGCATGGCAGAAAGATCGAGCCCCTTGCCACTGTCGCGCATCAGCAACACCAGCGGGCACAGTGCCAGCATGGCCACGGTGATGAACCAGAAATCGTTGACGAAGGCCACCATGGTGGACTGCTTGCCGAGTTCGGCCGCCAGCGCATAGGGCGCCAGCGGATGGTCCATGGTCATGCCGCGGCTGGCCAGGAACTCGTGCATGGCGGGGTTGTAGGGGTTGAGATGCCCCCCCAACTGATTCCACTGCACCTGGGTGGTGCGGGAAAGAATGGTGGTGACGATCGAGATACCGATCGAACTGCCGATCGTGCGGGCGAGATTGAAGATCGTCGATCCCTGGTCGGAAGTGCCCTCGGGGATGGTGTCGAATGCGATCGTCGCCAGCGGCACGAAGACCATGCCCAGACCCACCCCCTGGATCATGCCGGGCACCACTGCCCACCAGGGGCTGATGAAGAGGTTGTAGTGACTCATCATCCACGACCCGCCGGCCATGATGACGATCCCCAGGGCGACCAGGGTCCGCGCGCCGATGCGCTGGATGTTGGGCGCGACGACGGCCATGGTCACTGCATTGCACAGCGCCCGTGGCGCCATGATGAGGCCCGTCGTCGAAGACGGGTAGCCCAGCAGCTCCTGCAGCAGGATCGGCTGCAGCACGATGGTGCCGAACAGGCCGAGGCCGAAGCACATCATCAGGAACGAGGCCGTGGCGAGGTTGCGGTCGCGCAGGAGGTTGAGCTGCAGCACCGAGTCCGGGCGGTTCCAGGCCCGCATGCAGAACACCGCCAGCGTGACGGCAGCCAGCACGGTGCCGTAAACGATCACGTTCGACTCGAACCAGTTTTCGTGGTTGCCCTGATCGAGCACGTACTGCAACGCGCCGATGCCGACGACCATGCAGAAGGCGCCGAACAGATCGATGCGATCGCGCCGGTGCTCGGTATCGGGCAGCACGGCCCAGGCCAGCAGGATATTGACGATGCCGACCGGCAGGTTGATGTAGAACACCCAGCGCCAGTCCCAGTGCTCGGTGATGTAGCCGCCCAGGGTCGGG
>JAJXTQ010000230.1 GCA_021783685.1 Pseudomonadota bacterium
CTGGCGCAGGAACGAGCCGACGAGCAGCAGCCGGTCGAGACCGTTGATTTCCGCCACCGGCATTCCCAGCCAGGGCGCGCCCCGTCGCACGGCATCGGCCCGGAAGTCGCTCTGGCGGACGCGGAAATCGATGCTCTCCGATCCCAGCCCGCGCACGACCTTGCCCAACAGGTGCAACTCTTCGGCGGTCGACCCGCCGGCGGCCAAGGCTCCGATCGCCGCGCCGCCGTGCGCGTCGCGCACCCGTTCGAGCAGATTGGCGGTGTATTCCAGCGCCTCGGGCCAGGTGACCTCGCGCAGCACGCCGTCGCGGCGGATCATCGGGCGCGTCAGGCGTTCCGCGGCCAGCCCTTCGTAGGAAAAGCGGTCGCGGTCGGAAATCCAGCATTCGTTGACCGCCTCGTTCTCGAGGGGAACGACGCGCACCACCTCGCGCTGCTTCAGCTGCAGGACGAGATTCGATCCGAGGCTGTCGTGCGGGCTGATCGAACGGCGCCGGGCCAGTTCCCAGGTGCGCGCGCGATAGCGGAACGGCTTGCTCGTCAGCGCGCCGACGGGACAGACGTCGATCATGTTGCCGGAGAGTTCGGAATCGACGCTGCGGCCGACGAAGGTCAGGATTTCCGCATGTTCGCCGTGGCCGGCCATGCCCAGTTCCATCACTCCGGCGATCTCCTGGCCGAAGCGCACGCAGCGGGTGCAATGGATGCAGCGGGCCATCTCCTCGGCGGAAACCAGCGGTCCGATCTGCTTGTGGACGACGACCCGCTTCTCCTCACGATAGCGCGATGCGCTGCCGCCGTATCCCACCGCCAGGTCCTGCAGCTGGCACTCGCCCCCCTGATCGCAGATCGGGCAGTCGAGCGGATGGTTGATGAGCAGGAACTCCATCACCGAGCGCTGCGCCTGCCGGGCGCGTTCGCTCGCCGTGCGCACGATCATGCCCGGCGTCGCCGGCGTGGCGCAGGCCGGCAGCGGCTTGGGCGCCTTCTCGACCTCGACCAGGCACATGCGGCAGTTCGCCGCGATCGACAGTTTGCGGTGGTAGCAGAAGTGCGGCACGAAGATGCCCGCGGCGTTGGCGGCATCCATGACGGTGCCGCCTTGGGGAACCGAGACTTTCCGGCCGTCGATTTCGATCTCGATCATCGCGTCGTCACACGTAGTCCGGTACCGGGCACTGCTTGTGTTCGATGTGGTACTCGAACTCGTCCCGGAAATGCTTGATGAAGGAGCGCACCGGCATCGCCGCCGCGTCGCCCAGCGCACAGATGGTGCGTCCCTGAATGTTCTCCGCCACGGAATCGAGCAGATCGATGTCCTCCGGGCGTCCGTGCCCGTGCTCGATCCGGTGCATCACCCGGTACAGCCAGCCCGTCCCCTCGCGGCAGGGCGTGCACTGGCCGCAGGACTCGTTCTGGTAGAAATAGGACAGCCTCTCCAGGCAGCGCACCATGCAACGGGTGTCGTTCATCACGATCACCGCGCCCGACCCGAGCATGGATCCGGCCTTGGCGATCGTCTCGTAGTCGAGCGTCAGGTCCATCATCACCGCCCCGGGCAGCACCGGCATCGATGAACCGCCGGGAATCACCGCCTTGATCGCGCCGCCGCGCATGCCGCCCGCGAGTTCGAGCAACGTCGCAAACGGCGTCCCGAGCGGCACTTCGTAATTGCCCGGGTGCTGCACGTCGCCCGAAACCGAGAAGATCTTGGTGCCGCCGTTGTTGGGCTTGCCGAGGGCCAGGAAGGCATCGCCGCTGTTGCGGAAGATCCACGGCACGGCGGCGAAGGTCTCGGTGTTGTTGATCGTGGTCGGACGGCCGTAGAGGCCGACCAGCGCCGGGAACGGCGGCTTGAAGCGGGGCTGCCCCTTCTTGCCCTCGATCGATTCGAGCAGCGCCGTTTCCTCGCCGCAGATGTATGCGCCCCAGCCGTGGGTGGTGTAGCAGTCGAACGAGAACTCCGACCCGAGGATGTTCCTGCCGAGCAGCCCGGCCGCATAGGCCTCGTCGAGCGCCTCCTGGAAGCGCTCGTAGACGTCCCAGATCTCGCCGTGGATGTAGTTGTAGCCGGCGGTCGCACCGATGGCATAACCGCCGATGATCATGCCCTCGATCACCGCGTGCGGGTTGTAGCGCAGCAGATCACGGTCCTTGAACGTGCCCGGCTCGCCCTCGTCCGAATTGCAGACGATGTACTTCGGCCCCGGCACGTTCTTGGGCATGAAGCTCCACTTCATGCCGGTCGAAAACCCCGCGCCGCCGCGCCCGCGCAGCGCGGACTTCTTCAGTTCCGCCACCACGGTGTCCGGCGCCATGCCCTCGCTGAGGATGCGGCGCAGCGCCGCATAGCCGCCGCGGCGTTCATAGTCGCGCAGGCGCCAGTTGCTGCCGTCCAGATCCGCGAGCAGGATCGGATCGATGTGGCGCCCGTGAAAGGTGACCCGATCGCTCATACGCCCCCCTCGCCGTCGGAAGCGGCCCCCTCGGCGCGCAAGGATTCGATCAGGGCATCGATCTTCTTGTCATCGTCCAGGAAGCTGCACATCCGCTTGTTGTTGTGCAGAAGCACCGGCGCATCGCCGCAGGCCCCCAGGCACTCGCCTTCCACCAGCGTGAAGCAGCCGTCGGCGGTGGTCTCGCCGAAGTCGATGCCGAGGCGCTCCTTCAGGCGCGCCGCCGCCCGCCCTGCGCCCGACAGCGCGCAGGGAAGGTTGGTGCACAAGGTGATCTTGTGGCGCCCGACCGGAGCGCGATGGAACATGTGATAGAAGGTCGCCACCTCGTAGGCCGCCACCGGCGGCATGCCCAGCAGGTCGGCCACTTCCTCGATGGTCTCGGTCGACAGCCAGCCGAACTCGTCCTGCGCGATGGTCAGCGCGGGAATCACGGCCGACTGACGCTGTTCCGGCGGGAACTTCCTCGTCTCGCGCTCGATCCGCTGCAGCGCCGCTTCCGACAGGCGCCGCGGCGCCGGCACGAGTTCGTCCTCCGCCCCCGGATCCCGGGTGCTGTCGCCGTTCATCGGTCGATCTCCCCGAACACGATGTCCTGGGTGCCGATGATCGTCACCGCATCGGCAATCATGTGGCCACGCGCCATCTCGTCCAACCCCTGCAGATGCGCAAACCCCGGAGCCCGGATCTTGAGGCGATAGGGCTTGTTGGCACCATCGCTCACGAGGTAGATGCCGAATTCGCCCTTGGGGTGTTCCACCGCCGCATACGCCTCCCCCGGCGGCACATGGAAGCCTTCCGAAAAGAGCTTGAAATGGTGGATCAGTTCTTCCATGTTGGTCTTCATTCCGACCCGGTCGGGCGGGGCCACCTTGTGGTTGTCGGTGATCACCGGGCCCGGATTGGCGCGCAGCCAGTCGATGCACTGCCGGATGATGCGGTTGCTCTGCCGCATCTCCTCGACGCGCACGAGGTAGCGGTCATAGCTGTCGCCGGTCTTGCCCACGGGAATGTCGAAGTCGAGGCGGTCGTAGACCTCGTAGGGCTGCTTCTTGCGCAGATCCCATGCGACCCCCGAGCCGCGCAGCATCGGTCCGGTGAACCCCCAGGCGAGCGCCTTTTCCGGCTCCACCACACCGATTCCGACCAGGCGCTGCTTCCAGATCCGGTTGTCGGTGAGCAGCGTTTCGTATTCGTCGACGAGGGCCGGGAAGCGCCGCGTGAAGTCGTCGATGAAATCGAGCAGCGAACCCTGCCGATTCTCGTTGCGCCGCCGCGCATCGCCTTCGGACCAGCCCTGGTCGGTGCGGTACTGCGGCATCGTGTCGGGCAGATCGCGGTACACGCCGCCGGGCCGGTAATACGCCGCGTGCATGCGCGCGCCCGAAGCCGCCTCGTACATGTCGAAGAGGTCCTCGCGCTCGCGGAAAGCATAGAGAAACACCGCCATCGCACCCACGTCGAGCGCGTGTCCGCCGATCCACAGCAGGTGATTGAGAATGCGGGTGAGTTCGTCGTACATCACGCGGATGTACTG
>JAJXTQ010000231.1 GCA_021783685.1 Pseudomonadota bacterium
CTGGCCGCCGAGTTCGACGACGCGCAGATGCAGATGATTGAGCTCACCGTCGTAGCGCCGGACCGTGTGTCCTTCGAGACCGTACTGGCTCATCGCTCGTCCCTGCCCCTTGGCGCCCGCGGACTTCAGCCGAAGCGGCCGGTAATGTAGTCCTCGGTGAGCTTGTGCTGCGGATTGGTGAAGATCTGTTCGGTCGCGCCGACCTCGATGAGGTCGCCGAGATGGAAGTACGCGGTCCGCTGGGAAACACGCGCCGCCTGCTGCATGGAATGGGTGACGATGCAGATCGAGAACTGCTGGCGCAACTCGTCGATCAGCTCCTCGATCTTGGCGGTGGAAATCGGATCGAGCGCCGAACAGGGCTCGTCCATCAGGATGACTTCGGGCTGCACGGCGATGGTCCGGGCGATGCACAGCCGCTGTTGCTGGCCGCCCGACAGACCCGTGCCGGGCTTCTCCAGGCGGTCCTTGACCTCTTCCCACAACCCGGCGCGGCGCAGGCTGGACTCGACGATTTCGTCGAGCTGGGCGCGGGTCCGTGCCAAACCGTGGATGCGCGGCCCAAAGGCGACGTTTTCCCAGATCGACTTGGGGAAGGGGTTGGGCTTCTGGAAGACCATGCCGACCTGCGCCCGCAGGGGCACCACGTCGATCTCCCGGGTATTGATGTTGCGCTCGTCGAGCAGGATCTCGCCGGTGACCCGACACCCGTCGATGGTGTCGTTCATGCGGTTCAGGCAGCGCAGGAAGGTGCTCTTGCCGCAGCCGGACGGGCCGATCATGGCCACGACCTCGTTGCGCGCCACATCGAGATTGACGCCTTTGATGGCGTGCGCGGTGCCATAGTAGACATTGATGTCGTTGCAGCGGATCCGTGGCTCGGCCACCCGCACATCCCCGACCGTGCGCCGCACTTCACGATCGACCGTCGCTCGCGGCGCGGCGGTGCGATCGGGCTGGACGTAGCTCGTCTGCACGGATTTGGGTTCCAGATCACTTGTGGACGTGTTCATCGATCACTCTCCCGCAAGGGCGCGTAGTCTATCACCAGCGACGTTCGAAACGCCGCCGCAGGATCACGGCCAGCGCGTTCATGCTGAGCAAAAAGGCGAGCAGCACCATGATGGCCGCTGAGGTGCGCTCGGTGAATCCCATCTCGGGACTGTCGGCCCAAAGATAGATCTGGACCGGCAAGGCGGTGGCCGGTTCGAAGATCCCCTTGGGGATGTCGACGATGAAGGCCACCATGCCGATCATGAGCAGGGGGGCCGTCTCGCCCAGGGCGCGTGCCATGCCGATGATCATGCCGGTCAGCATGCCCGGCATGGCGAGCGGCAGCACGTGATTCGTGACGGTCTGCAGCGGTGACGCGCCGACGCCCAGGGCCGCCTCGCGAATGGAGGGCGGCACCGACTTCAGGGCCGCGCGGCTGGCGATGATGATGGTCGGCAGCGTCATCAGGGTCAGCACCAGGCCACCGACGAGCGGCGCCGAGCGCGGCAGACCGAAGAAGTTGATGAACACCGCCAGACCCAGCAGGCCGAAGACGATCGACGGCACGGCGGCCAGATTGTTGATGTTGACCTCGATGATGCCGGTCAGGCGATTGCGGGGCGCGAATTCCTCGAGATAGACGGCCGCCGCCACCCCCAGCGGGAAGGACAGCAGCATCGTCACCGCCAAGGTCAGGAAGGAACCGATCACGGCGCCCCAGATTCCCGCCTGCTCGGGAGAACGCGAATCGCCGCCGGTGAGGAAGTGCCAGTTGAACCGCTCCTCCAACCGGCCCTGCTCGACCAGGCGATCCATCCATGAGAGTTGCTGATCGCTGACCGAGCGCTCGGACTCGGGCAGATCGCGGTCGATGTAGCCCTTCATCACCATATCGGTGTCGCTGCCGACCGGCGCCCAGATCGTCACCCGCTGTCCCAGCAGGCCAGGATCCTGCAACAGGCGCTCGCGCAGCACATCCTCGGCGGCGCCGCTGATGAAACCGGAAAGCTGGCGCAAGGCCACGCGATCCTGCACCTCCGGAAAGATGTCCCGGATCCCCGCCTTCAGCACGGCGCCGTAGTTGGCAACGCGGACCTGGGACTGATCCGTGGCATCGGCGACCTCGAGCAAGGCCGGATCGAGGGTGACCTCGAGACGCAGCTCGGTCTGCCAGAACGCGGAGTATCCCTTGCCCACGATGCTGATGAACAACAGCACCAGAACGATCAGCGCGACGACGATCGCCGCGATCCCATAGAGGCGGAAGCGCCGCTCGGCGGCCCGGCGGCGGGCAAGACCCGCATGGATGATCTCGACCGGCCGCAGGGCCGGCAGCATGGCCTTACTCATATTGCTCCCGGTATTTGTTGACCACACGCAAGGCGATCACGTTCAGCAACAGGGTCACCATGAACAGCACGAGCCCCAGCGCGAAGGCCGCCAGCGTCTTCGGGCTGTCGAATTCCTGATCCCCGGTGAGCAGCGTCACGATCTGCACCGTCACGGTGGTCACCGATTCCAATGGGTTGAAGCTTAGGTTGGCGGTGAGCCCGGCGGCCATGACCACGATCATGGTCTCGCCGATGGCGCGCGAAATCGCCAGCATGACGCTGCCGACGATACCGGGCAGCGCCGCCGGCAGCACCACCTTGCGGATGGTCTCCGACGGTGTTGCGCCGAGCGCGTAGGCGCCGTCCCGGAGCGACTGGGGAACGGCGTTGATGACGTCGTCCGACAGCGAGGAGATGAAGGGGATGATCATCACGCCCATCACCAGCCCCGCAGCCAGCGCGCTTTCGGACGCGACGTCGAGTCCCATCTTCACCCCCCACGAGCGCAGCAGCGGCGCCACGACCAGCACCGCAAAGACGCCGTAGACCACGGTCGGGATCCCCGCCAACACCTCCAGCAGGGGCTTGGCGATCGAGCGGATGAGCGGGCTTGCGTACTCGGAGAGATAGATTGCGGAGAACAAACCGATCGGTACCGCCACCGCCATGGCGATTGCCGAAATCAAGGCCGTGCCGACGAACACCGGAATCGCCCCGAAGGCACCCGACGAGCCCGCCTGGTCGGCGCGCATCGCCATCTGCGGGCTCCACTGCGTCCCGAACAGGAAATCGGTCACCGAAATCATCTGGAAAAAGCGGATCGACTCGAAGAGCACCGAGAGCACGATGCCCAGCGTGGTCAGAATCGCGACACTCGCCGCAGCCATCATGATGACCTGAACCATGCGCTCGACCGCGTTGCGCGCGCGCTGATCCGGATGGATGCGGGTGAGCGTGAAAACAGCGCCGAGCATGGCCAGCACGAGGACGAGGACCGCCAGCGCCGCGTGGCCGATGGCCTGCAGGCGATCCCAGTGCGCTGCGGCGGCAACGACTTGCGGGTCGGCGGCGGCGCTCGACACCAGGCCAAGCCGCACGTTGCGGATGTCGTTGAGCAGAAGATTGATGCGGCCGGCGTCCCCGCCGTGCAGCGACTCGGGAATCCCGGCGATCACCAGGTGCGAGATGATGGCGCCGTCGAAAGCCGCCCAGGCGATCGCCACCAGCAGCGCGGGCAGCACGCACCACAGCGCGGCGTAGAGGCCATAGTAGGCGGGCAGGGAATGCAGCTTGCGCAGCTCCCCGTCGACCAGCCCGAAGGCGCGGCGGCGCCCCAACTGATAGGTGATCAGCCCCAGGGCGACGAGCAGAAGCGTCGAGATCAGCGGGTTCATGTGTACTACCGCGCAAGAGGAGGCCGGCATCGGACGCCGGCCTCCAGGCCTTGTTACTTCAAGGTCGCCATCTTCTTGGCCGAATCGGCCACCTGCTTGCGATCGGCATCCGGCAGCGCAATCAGGCCGCGATCGGTCAGGTAGCCCTCAGGGCCGAAGGCCTTTTCACTGGTGAACTCGGCCAGGAACTCCGCAATCCCCGGAATCACGCCGACATGCGCCTTCTTCACATAGAAGAACAGCGGACGCGACAGCGGATAGGCGCCGCCCGAAATG
>JAJXTQ010000232.1 GCA_021783685.1 Pseudomonadota bacterium
GGCGCCACGTTGCCCGCCGCCAGCCACAGCCCGCCCGCCTCGCGAACCCGGTTGAATGCGGCAAAGCCGGCATGCTGCTGCGCTTCGCTCCAGGTATCCACCTGATCCGCGATCACCGCCTGCGCCGCCTGCTGCCCGCTGAAATCGACCGTCATCCCGCGTGCCTGGCAGGCATGCGCCCAGGCCGCCAGCAGGTAACTCTTGCCGCTGCCCGGCGCGCCCCACACATAGACCATGCGTTCGACCGCGCTGCCGTCGAGCATGGCCTGCAATTGCGCCATCAGCTCGACATTGCGTCCCGCCACGAAGCGGGCGAGTTCGGGCCGGGCAGGCGGGCGGATATCGAGAAGCAACTGTTGCATAGGGGCGCAAGGATAAGGCAAAAGCACCGCCCGGCTCCAGAAAAACCCGGCGTCCGCCAGGTGAAAACGCCTGCCGCACGCAGCTATACTTGGCGTTTTCGCACTTGCTACCCGAGCCGCCCCGATGAGCCTTGCCTTTCCCGTTCCGGTCAGACCCGTGATCCAGCCGCCGCCGATGGTGGAGGAAGTGCTTACCGACGACGAGCGCACGGCGCTGAAAGCGCGCATCAAGACGCTGATGAAACAGCAGGACGCGGTGCTGGTCGCGCATTACTACACGTCCGCCGACCTGCAGGACCTGGCCGAGGAAACCGGCGGCTGCGTGTCGGACTCGCTGGAAATGGCGCGCTTCGGCCACGCCCACCCGGCAAAGACGCTGATCGTCGCCGGGGTCAAGTTCATGGGCGAGACGGCCAAGATCCTCAACCCGGAAAAGCGCGTCATCATGCCCGACCTCGCGGCCGACTGCTCGCTCGACCTGGCCTGCCCGGCGGATGAATTCACGGCGTTTTGCGACGCCCATCCGGATCGTCTCTCGGTCGTCTACGCCAATACCAGCGCGGCGGTGAAGGCACGCGCCGACTGGGTCGTCACCTCCGGTATCGCCGCCAGGATCGTCAAGTACCTGCACCAGCAGGGCCACAAGCTGCTGTGGGCACCGGACCGCCATCTGGGCGATTATGTGCAGCGCATCACCGGTGCCGACATGCTGCTGTGGCAGGGCTCGTGTGTGGTGCACGAGGCATTCAAGGCCGAGGCGCTGAAAAAATTACGCGCCGAGCACCCGAACGCGGCGGTGCTGGTGCACCCCGAGTCGCCGGAGGCGGTGATCGCGCTGGCCGACGTGGTCGGCTCGACCACCCAGCTCATCGAGGCGGTGCGCACGTTGCCCAATCCCGAATTCATCGTCGCCACCGACAACGGCATCTTCCACAAGATGCACGCCGCCGCGCCCGGCAAGATCCTGCTGGAAGCGCCGACCGCGGGCGAGGGCGCAACCTGCACCTCGTGCGCGCACTGTCCGTGGATGGCGATGAACGGCCTGAGGAAACTCGCCGCCGTGCTGGAAAACGGCGGCAACGAAATCCATATCGAGGAGTCCATCCGCGCCAAAGCCGCCCTCTCGATCCAGCGCATGCTGGATTTCGCCGCCGCCGACAAGGCCGGGCAGATCCAGTTGGGCGATTAAGATGGCTGGAGCCAGCCTGCTCGCGCTGCTCGACGACATCGCCACCATCCTCGACGATGTGTCGGTGATGACCAAGGTCGCGGCGAAAAAAACCGCCGGCGTGCTGGGCGATGACCTGGCGCTGAACGCCCAGCAGGTCGCAGGCGTGAAAGCTGAGCGCGAGCTGCCGGTGGTGTGGGCGGTGGCCAAGGGCTCGCTCGTCAACAAGGCGATTCTGGTGCCGGCGGCGCTCGCCATCAGCGCCTTCGCGCCATGGGCGGTGACGCCGCTGTTGATGCTGGGCGGCGCGTTTCTCTGTTTTGAAGGGTTTGAGAAGCTGGCGCACAAATTCCTGCACAGCTCCGCCGAAGAGGCCGCCCACCACGCCGAACTCACCCACGCGCTGGAAGACCCCACGGTCGACCTGGTGGCGCTTGAACGCGACAAGATCAAGGGCGCGATCCGCACCGACTTCATCCTCTCCGCCGAGATCATCGTCATCACCCTCGGCACCGTTGCGGCTGCATCCTTCGGCAAACAGGTCGCCGTGCTCGCCGGCATCGCATTCGTCATGACCGTCGGCGTCTACGGCCTGGTCGCCGGCATCGTCAAGCTCGACGACGCCGGGCTCTATCTCAGCCAGCGCGCCAACGCCGCCGCGCGCGCATTCGGGCGGCTACTCCTCGCCGCCGCGCCGGTTCTAATGAAAAGTCTTGCGGTCATCGGCACCGCCGCCATGTTCCTGGTCGGGGGCGGCATCCTCGTTCACGGCCTGCCCGCCGCCCATCATGCGGTCGAGGCTGTCGCCGGGGCCGCGGCGGCCTTGCCCGGCATCGGCGGCATGCTGGGGGCAGTCACCCCATTGCTGATGGATGGCCTGGCCGGCATGGTGGCCGGTGCGCTGGTGCTGGCCGGGATGATGCTCGTCAAGCGGCTGATCCGCTAGGCAGCCTTGCCAGCTGGCGGTCGTGCCGGCGCGACAACAGGGATTGCGCAACGAGCGCGCCCAGCAGTGCCAGAAACATGTCCCACTGCGTATCCCACACGTCGCCCTGGGTGGCGAGGAAGGCATCGGCTTCCCCTCCCATCACCAGTGCGGTTCCCCATTCGATGAATTCGTAGCAGGCACTGATCGCCAGCACCACGCAGGTCGTCAGAAAGAACAGCCAGCCTCCGGACCGCAAGGGCGTTGCGCGGACGAGTATTTCACGTGTGAGCATGGCCGGGATGAATCCCTGCGCCAGGTGCCCGAGCCGGTCGTAGTGGTTGCGCGTCAACTCGAATGCGTCCTGCACCCAGAAACCCAGCGGCACCCTGGCATAGGTATACGCGCCCCCCAGCATCAGGATCAGGCCATGAATAAACAGCAACCGGTAAACCAGCGGCGTCAGCGGAAAACGGTGGTGGGTCGCTATCAATAACGGCAAGCCGAGCATGACCGGCGAGGTCTCGAGGAACCAGGTCGGGCGGTCGAACGGATGCATCCCCGACGCAGCCAGCGCCAGCAGGGTCAGCGACGCCAGCACGGTTTTCTCGTAACGGAGGACCCGACTCATTCCCATGCGCCACTTTCCATTTGCTGTTCAGGTCCGGGCGCGCGAAGCGCAAAAACGCAGGCGGGCGCCGCGGCGCTTTCCCCGAACGATGGATAGATTTTATGCGCGAATGAGCGGCACCCGCTTGTGGTTCCAATCCGCAATTCAGCCGGCCTATTTCTGGAAAGGCTGGATCAGCTTGCGCACCGTATCGTAGGCAGGATCGTCGACCACGACAAAGCCATCGTAGGCCTTGTCGAACGCTTCCAGCGTGGTGGCCCGCTCGGGCGTGCTCTTGTTCAGCGCCAGCAGCGCATCGCGCAACTGGTTGCGCACCGCCACCGGCATGCCGGGATGCACGGCGAAGAGGTAGGAAGGCAGCGGGGCAGTGCTGCCGACCACCGCGATGCCCTTGCCCTTGAACTGGTCGGCGATGGAATCCTTGAGGATGCCGCCGTCAAAGTCGCCCGCCAGCACTGCCTTGGCGATATTGTCGTAATGCTTGAGGTAGGCGAACGACGCAAAGTCGGTGGACTTCAAGCCCATCGATTCGACGGCCGCCCGTTGCAGCAAGGCCTTTTCATCGCCAAAGGCAAAGCGCTTGCCCTTGAGCCCGTCCGGCGAGCTGATGCCTGATCCGGCCTTCACGCCAATCACCAGAGCGAAGTTCGGACGTCCGTCGGTGGTGGGCGCCACCAGCGGGATCACCCCGTATTTCTTGCGCGCCTCGACATAGGCCACCGGCGTGAGGTAGGCGATCTGCGTCTGGCCTGTTCCCAGATCCTCCACGGCCGAGCCCAGATTCGGCGATGGCCGGAAGCGGATATTGAGTTGGGTGTTCAGCGCAAGATGGTTGGTCAGCGCACTCATGCGCTTGATCATCTCGACCGGGATATCCATGGCCACGGAACCCATGG
>JAJXTQ010000233.1 GCA_021783685.1 Pseudomonadota bacterium
GTGGAAGCCGTCGCGCGGCGGGGTTCGCGCGCGCCAGCTGGGGTGGCTGAGCGTATGCGTCATGTCGGCGCAGCCGGCCCGCCAGTGCTCTTGCATGGACACACGCGAGAACTCGTAGTCCTTCGATTGCGTTTCGTAGTGCTTGCGCCGGTTGATCAGATGCACCACGGTGATGGCGGCCTGGCGGCTGGCGGCGTTCAGCGCCCGCGCATCCGGGTCGTCCGCCAGCTCGGGCGGCAGCTTCGCGATCAGTCTGCGCGCCGTCTGCGCCAGCGTATGACGCGCCAGGGTATCGGTGGTGTTGAGCCGCGTGCGGCTGGAGAAGCGGATGTCTTTCTCGCGCTCGGCAACACGCATCAGATCGGTGGGCAGCGGCCCCTCGGCGACGAACAAATCCACCTGGAATACCAGCTTGCGCTCGGCTTCGGACTGGTCGAGCACGTACTGCAGCGGCGTGTTCGACACCAGTCCTCCATCCCAGTACCACTGGCCGTCGATCTCCACCGGCGGAAACCCCGGCGGCAATGCGCCGCTGGCCATGATGTGCCGCGCGTCCAGGCGCTGGTTCGCGGTATCGAAGTAGGCGAAATTGCCGCTGCGCACGTTCACCGCGCCCACCGAAAGGCGCACCGAACCGCTGTTGAGCAGATCGAAATCGACCAGTTGCTCCAGCGTCGCTTTCAGCGGTGCGGTGTCGTAGAAGCTGAGCGCGCCTTTGGTGCCGGGCCAGTGAAACGGCGCCGCCGGGAAACGCGGCACGAAGAAACCCGGCAGTCCGAACACGGCGCCCATGGCCGCGTGGGCCTCGTTCATCACGCTGCGCAGTTCCACACCCGGCGCGCTCGCGCGCGGCAGCAGGGAACTCGAGGAGGTCACCGTATCCCAGAACTCGTGCAGCCGCGACACGCGGCGCTCGGGCGGATTGCCGGCAATCAGCGCGGCATTGATCGCACCGATCGAGATGCCGGCCACCCAATGCGGCGTCTGCCCCGAAGCAGCCAGCACTTCATAGACTCCGGCCTGATAGGCGCCCAGCGCCCCGCCGCCCTGCAGCGCGAGAATGCGCTGTTCGCTGTGGCTTGGCGCGGAACCCCGTTCCGCATTCGCGCTTCTGACCTTGCTGGCGGCACCCATGGCCTTGCTCCCGATTGGACTTCGAGGAACATCCCCGATTTGTGCGCGAGTATGGGAGCGCCGGATTAAGCCAGACTTAAGACCGGCAATGCTCGCGCTCCGGCCGGCGATGCCTGCATCATGGTGATAAACTGCATCGGCCGCTTTTTGCATCGGCAGCAGACAGGAGCGCACATGGATTACGCCTGGTACCCCAGCGAGGAATTCAAGCGTGCCGCGAACTGGACTCGCTTCATCGCCGCCAACGAGCTACCCAGCTACGAGGCGGTGCTGGCGAAGTCCTCGAGCGATCCGCAATGGTTCTGGAATGCGCTGATTCGCTTCTTCGACCTGCGCTTCACCAAACCCTACGAGCGGGTGCTGGATGTGTCGCGCGGGATCGAGTGGCCGCGCTGGTGTGTAGGCGGCCGCATGAATCTTGCCTGGAACTGCCTCGACCGGAATATCGAAGCCGGCCGCGGCCAGCATCCGGCCATCGTGTGGGAGTCGGAAGACGGCGACATCCGGCAGTGGAGCTACGCCGAACTGCTCAGCGAGAGCAGCAGGCTGGCTGCGGCGCTGATGCGCCTGGGCGTCGTCCGCGGCGACGTCGTCGCCATCTACCTGCCGATGCTGCCGGAGACCATGGCGGCCTTCCTCGCGATCGCGCGCGTGGGCGCGATCGCGATGCCGCTGTTTTCGGGTTTCGGCGCCGGCGCGATTGCGACGCGGCTGGCCGACAGCGGAGCCAAAGTGGCGATCACGGCCGACGGCGCGCCGCGGCGCGGCAAGGCCATAGCGATGAAGCCGATCCTGGACGAGGCCGATCGCGAACTGGGCGCCCTGCGCCATGTCATCGTCGTGGCGCGTGCGCCGGTGGCGGTGGACATGCGCGAGGGACGCGACCACTGGTGGCACCGCTTGCTGGCGCAGAGTCCGGACCACTGTCCGGCCGCGGACACCGAGGCCGACGATCCCCTGCTGCTGATCTACACCTCCGGCACCACCGGCAAACCGAAGGGCGCGGTACATACCCATTGCGGTTTCGCCGTGAAGACGGCCGAGGATTACCACCTGTGCTTCGATCTCAAGGCCTCGGACCGCCTGCTCTGGATGAGCGACATGGGCTGGCTGGTCGGACCGGTGCAGATCGTTGCCACGGCGCTGGCCGGAGCGACGCTGGTCCTGGTGGAAGGCGCCCCCGATTACCCCAGATCCGACCGCCTGTGGCGCATCGTCCAGGACAAGCGCGTGAGTTTTCTCGGCATCGGCCCCACGCTGGCGCGCAGCCTGCGGCGTTATGGCGACGACGAGCCCGGCCGCTTCGACCTTGCCAGCCTGCGCATCGGCGCGTCCACCGGCGAGCCCTGGGATGCCGATACCTGGCTCTGGGTGTTCCATAAGGTCTTCGGCGGCCGCGCACCCCTGATGAACTATTCGGGCGGCACGGAAATGAACGGACTGGTCGCGACTTCCCCCTTGCATCCGATCAAGCCGGCCTCGTTTCACGGGCCGATCCCCGGCACCGGTGCCGACATCGTCAATGCCGATGGCGCCAGCGTCGGTCCGGGAGAGGTCGGCGAACTGGTGATGCGCGAACCCTGTATCGGGCTGACGCGCGGCCTGTGGCGCGATCCGGAGCGGTTTCTCGACAGTTACTGGCGCACGCTGCCGGGCCTTTGGGTCCACGGCGATTTCGCCTCGCGCGATGCGGACGGCGAGTGGTACATCCACGGGCGCTCCGACGACACCATCAAAATTTCGGGCAAGCGCACCGGACCTTCCGAGATCGAGGCCATACTGATCGCGACGCACCGCGTGTCGGAAGCGGCGGCGGTCGCGGTGCCCGACCCGATCAAGGGCTCCGCCGTGGTGTGCGCGGTGATCCCCGCGCCGGGACAGACCGATCCGGCACTGCCCGAGCAGCTCGCGGCGGCGGTCGCGCATGAGTTCGGCGCTTCGTTTCGACCGCAGCGAATCATCCTGGTCGGCGACCTTCCGAAAACGCGCAATATGAAAGTCATGCGGCGCGTGGTGCGCGCGGTGCTGACCGGCACCGCGCCCGGGGATCTGACCTCGCTGGTGAATCCGGAGACGCTCGAAGAATTGCGCCGCGCGGCGGGGGAGACCGGTTGATGTTCCTGCACGTCGTGATGATGCGGCTGGAAGCTGCGGACGAGCGGTTCCAGCAGGACATCCGATCCTATCTGGACCGGGTGAGAACCGAGGTGCCCGGTGTCCTCAGCTATCACTTCGGCGCCAATGTCGCGGATCGCGGCAAAGGCTATGACTGGGCGGTGGTGGGCATGTTCGCATCGGCCGCCGCCCACGATGCCTACCAGACTTCGCCGGCGCATCTGGCGCTGAAGGATTTCATCACCCCGCACATCGCTGAGCTGGTGGTTTGCGATCTCGACACCGATTCCGGCGGCGGCAAAATCGGGCGGACTGCGCGAGCCGGCTGAATCACCCGCGGGCTGCCCCCGCGGTGCTATTTCTTCAGCTTCGCGAACGCGAGCGCCATGGCGCCGGCCGGCCGTGCCTCGCGGCTGTCGCGCAGCTCCGGTTTCGGCTGACGCCGCGCGTCCGGCGCGCGCCGATCGCGCGCATTCTGCGTGCCCTGAGCGGCTTCGCCCCGGCGCGGCGCAGGACCCGGCACATCGTCCAGGCGCATGCTGAGCGCGACGCGCTGGCGCTTCAGATCGACCTCGAGCACCTTGACCTTCACGATCTGCCCGGGCTTCACCACCTCGTGCGGATCCTTCACGAACCGGTTGGCGAGCGCCGAGACGTGCACCAGTCCGTCCTGGTGCACGCCGATGTCCACGAATGCACCGAACGCGGCGACGTTGGTCACCACGCC
>JAJXTQ010000234.1 GCA_021783685.1 Pseudomonadota bacterium
GCGCGGGATTTCATCGGTCGGTCTCCTTGCCGGCGTCGGCGCCGGGTGTTGCCTGGGGCGAGGTCCGGAACCCATGATGGACGACGACTTTCTCGAGTTCCAGCACCACGAACAGGGCGAGTCCACTGCCGACCACACCCAATCCCTGCACCCACGACAGCGGCCGGGTATCGAACACCTGTTGCAAGGGCGGCGCATAGGTCAGCAGCAGCTGCGCCAGCACCACGCCGCCCACGCCCAGCAGCAGGGGACGCGAAAGCGGCCGGCTGCGCAGGCCCGGCGCCACGCCGGTCAGGTGGCGCACGCTGAACAGATAGGCGATCTCCATCGCCACCATGTTGTTCAATGCCACGGTTCGCGCCTCGGCCAGGTCGGCCCCGGCAGCCTGTGCCCACGCCAGCGCCGCGAAGCTGCCAGCCGCGATCAGCACCGTCAGCAACAGGACGCGCCAGATCAGATCGCCCGACAGCAGGGCGGCGCCGGCAGGTCGCGGGTGGCGCCGCATCAGATCCGGCTCGGGCGGTTCAAAGGCCAGGACCAGCCCCAGGCCGACGGCCGTGATCGTATTGATCCAGAGGATCTGCAACGGGGTGATGGGCAGGGTCAGCCCCAGCGTGATGGCCGCGATGATGGCCAGCGATTCGCCGGCGTTGGTGGGCAGGGTCCAGGCCAATACCTTGCGCAAATTGTCGTAGACCGTGCGGCCTTCCTTCACGGCGGCCACGATCGATGCAAAGTTGTCGTCCATCAGGACCATGGCGGCCGCTTCCTTGGCCGCTTCGGTTCCCTTGCGACCCATGGCGACGCCCACGTCGGCGCGCTTCAGCGCGGGCGCATCATTGACCCCGTCCCCGGTCATCGCGACGATCGCGCCGCCGGCCTGCAACGCCTCGACCAGCCGCAGCTTGTGCTCCGGCGTCGTGCGCGCGAACACCCCGATGTCCCGCACCGCGGCGCGCAACGCCGGCTCATCCAGCGCGTCCAGTTGCGCGCCGCCGATGACGGCGTGCGCATCGGCCAGCCCCAACTGCCGGGCAATGGCGGCCGCCGTTCCGACGTGGTCGCCGGTGATCATCTTGACCCGGATGCCAGCCGACTGGCATTGCGCGATGGCCGCGATCGCCTCGGGTCGGGGCGGATCCTGCAAGCCCAGCAGCGCCAGCAGCACCAGATCGTGCTGGTGGAGAGCCGCCTGCAAATCGGTCGGCGGGGGGTCGAAGCGGTGCTGGGCCAGCGCCAGCACGCGGTGGCCTTCGGCTGCCAGAGCCTCGATCTGTTGGTGCCAGAACGGTCCGGACAAGGGGCGCGTGCCCTCCGGGGTCATTTCGCGGGCGCACAGTGCCAGCACCCGTTCGGGTGCTCCCTTGACGATGAGGGTGGCGCTGCCATCGGCCTCGGGATGCAGCGTCGCCATGTACTGATGCCGCGCATCGAAGGGAAACTCGGCCAGCCGCGGATGCGCGGCACGCACCGCGCGGGGTTCGAGCCCCACCTTTTGCGCCAGACAAAGCAGCGCGCCTTCCATCGGGTCGCCGCTCACCTGCCAGCCCTCGGGGTGGTGCACGAGCGCCGCGTCATTGCACAGCAGGGCTGCCCGGGCCGCCGCGGCGAGCATCCGGTCGGTCGCCGGGTCGATGGGGTCGGCACCGCGCTGAAAAGTGCCGGTCGGGGCATAGCCATCGCCGGTGACCCCGACATTTCCGGCCGTGGTCACGATGTGCGCCACCATCATTTCATTGCGGGTGAGCGTGCCGGTCTTGTCGCTGCAGATGACGCTGACGGCGCCCAGGGTTTCCACCGCGGGCATGCGCCGGACGATGGCGCGCCGCTCGGCCATGCGCCTCACCCCGACGGCCAGGGCGATCGACATCACCGCGGGCAGTCCCTCGGGGATGGCGGCCACCGCGAGGCTCACCACCGCCATGAAGGCCTCGTCCCGCGGCAGGCCGCGCATCCGCGCCAGGCCGAAGACCAGCGCCGATACCATGAGGATGACCAGGGTGAGCTGCCGGCCCAACTGATTCATCTGCCGCAACAGCGGGGTTTCCAGCGTCTCGACCTGTTGCAGCAGGCGGCTGATGTGTCCGATCTGGGTCTGAGTGGCGGTGGCCACGGCGACGCCGACACCCCTGCCGGCCACGACCAGCGTCCCGGAAAAGGCCATGCAGGGCTGTTCGGCAACGGACGCCGTGGACGGCACGGCTTCGAGCGCCTTGTCCACCGGCAAGGATTCGCCGGTGAGGATGGCCTCGTCGATCCGCAATCGATGGACCTGGATCAGCCGCAGGTCGGCGGGGACGCGATCCCCCGCTTCCAGCAGAACGAGATCGCCGGGCACGATGTGCGCGGCATCGACGTTGTGGCGTCGGCCCTGGCGCAGCACGGCCGCCTGGGGGCCGATCATCGCGCGCACCGCCGCCAGCGCTTGCTCGGCGCGCCCCTCCTGCACGAAACCGATCAGCGCATTGGCCAGGACCACGGCGAGGATGACCGCCGTGTCCACGGCATGGCCCAGGGCGGCAGTCACCGATGCGCTGGCGATCAGCACGTAGATCAGAAGATTGTCGAGCTGACGCAACAGTCGGCGCCAAGCCGGCGTGGCATGCGCGGCGGGCAGCCGGTTGGGGCCCCATTGCCGCAAGCGGTGTTCCGCCTCCGTGTCGGCAAGGCCGTGCTCGCTGGTCTGCAACTGCGCGAGGACCGCCTCCGCCGGGAGGGCGTGCCAAGGCTGGGCGGAGCGTTGTGGCGGGGTGCGTGGTTCGGACGACATGGGACTCCTCATCCAGCGTCGAGCGGCTCGGTCGGCACAGGCAAAGGGTGGCACAGCGCTGCGACGTGATGGAACCCGCGCCGCGGGGCGATCGGCGCGGCGGGCGCGCTTCGCCGGTCTGATTTGGGGTGACAGCGCCGCAGCGGGCGCTTGACTCGCCGGATTCCACGGCTATGATTGGCACTCGAATCTGGTGAGTGCTAACAATTCCGGTCGGCACCCAGCCCCCATACGCCATTCGGCGTCCAACTGACGAGGAGATCCTCAAGATGAGCATTCGTCCCCTGCATGATCGCGTGGTCGTCAAGCGTCTGGAAGAAGAGCGGACGTCCCCCGGTGGGATCGTGATTCCGGACTCGGCCACCGAAAAGCCCGCCAAGGGCGAGGTCGTGGCCGTCGGCACCGGCAAGCCGCTCGACAGCGGCGAAGTGCGCGCCCTGACCGTGAAGGTCGGCGACAAGGTGCTGTTCGCCAAGTATTCCGGCACCGAAGTCAAGCTGGACGGTCAGGACCTGCTGGTGATGCGTGAAGACGACATCCTGGCGACCCTGAACTGAATCCCGACTTCGGCTGATACCAATTTTTGGAGGTTGATTCCCAATGGCTGCCAAGCAACTCAAATTCGGTGAAGACGCCCGTGCCCGCATGCTGCGGGGCGTGAACGTGCTGGCCAACGCGGTCAAGGTCACGCTGGGTCCCAAGGGTCGCAACGTCGTGCTCGAAAAGAGCTTCGGCGCCCCGACGGTGACCAAGGACGGCGTGTCCGTCGCCAAGGAAATCGAGCTGAAGGACCGCTTCGAGAACATGGGCGTGCAGATGGTCAAGGAAGTCGCTTCCAAGACCTCCGACGTGGCCGGTGACGGCACCACCACCGCGACCGTGCTGACCCAGGGCCTGATGCGCGAAGGCATGAAGGCCGTCGCCGCCGGCATGAACCCGATGGATCTCAAGCGCGGCATCGACAAGGCCGTCGCCGCCGCCGTCGACGAAGTCAAGAAGCTTTCCAAGCCCTGTAACGACCAGAAGGCCATCGCCCAGGTCGGCTCCATCTCCGCCAACTCCGACACCGTCATCGGCGACCTGATCGCCAAGGCGATGGAAAAGGTGGGCAAGGAAGGCGTGATCACCGTCGAGGACGGCTCGGGCCTGGAAAACGAACTGGAC
>JAJXTQ010000235.1 GCA_021783685.1 Pseudomonadota bacterium
ACATGGCGACGAGCTTGCCCTCTGCCTGCTCGCGCCGGATGAGGGCGAGCTTGTCTTCGGGCGTGGCCTGGGCGAGGAAATCGTCGACGCCCGCCTCCGCGGCGATCGCGGCGGCGGTGAGCGGGTTGTCTCCCGTGATCATGACGGTGCGGATGCCCATGCGGCGCAGCGCGCCGAAGCGCTCGCGGATTCCGGGTTTCACGATGTCACGCAGTTCCACGATGCCCAGCAGGCGACCGCTATCGGCCACCGCGAGGGGGGTGGCGCCCTCGCGGGCCACACGCTCCGTGATCTCCCGCAACGCGCGCGCCTGAGCATCCGACGGTGCCGCGTGCACATGGGCGAGAACAGAATCCACCGCGCCCTTGCGGATGCAGCGCGTACGGCCGTCCACTGCGGGGATGTCCACCCCGCTCATGCGGGTCTGCGCGGTGAAGGGAACAAAGCTGGCATCCGCGGCCGCGACGACGGGGCCGATGCGCTGCTCCGCGAGCGTGACTATGGAGCGGCCCTCTGGCGTTTCGTCGGCGAGCGAGGCCAGCAACGCCGCTTCCGCGAGCGCCTCCGCGCGCACGCCGGGGATGGAATGAAGAGCTGCGGCCTGGCGGTTGCCGAGCGTGATGGTGCCGGTCTTGTCCAGCAGCAGCGTGTCGACGTCGCCCGCTGCCTCCACCGCGCGGCCGGACATAGCGAGCACGTTGAAACGCACCAGGCGATCCATGCCCGCAATGCCGATCGCGGAAAGCAGCGCGCCGATCGTGGTCGGGATCAGGCAGACGAAGAGAGCCACGAGGACCAGCACGGATTCCCGCCCGCCGGCATAGGCGGCGAAGGACGGAATGGTGGCGACCGCGATGACGAAGATCAGCGTCATGCCGGCAAGCAGGATGTTGAGCGCGATCTCGTTGGGCGTCTTCTGCCGCGAGGCGCCCTCGACCAGCGAGATCATGCGGTCAAGGAAGGTGTTACCCGGGGCGGCGGTAATGCGCACCAGGATGCTGTCGCTCATCACCTGCGTGCCGCCGGTAACCGCCGAGCGGTCGCCGCCGGACTCGCGGATGACGGGAGCGGATTCACCGGTGATCGCGGCTTCGTTGACTGACGCGACACCCTCGATCACGTCACCGTCGGATGGGATAATCTCGCCTGCGTCGACGCGAACGACATCACCCTCATGCAGGGCTGTCGCGGGCACGCTCTCCTCCGCGCTGTCGTCCGTCACGCGTCGCGCCATGGTTTCGGTACGCGCGCGGCGCAGTGTCGCAGCCTGGGCGCGGCCCCTCCCCTCGGCCACGGCCTCCGCGAAATTGGCGAACAGCACGGTGAACCACAGCCAGAGATTGATCTGGGCCGCGAAGAAAATTCCCGGGCGCCCGGCGACGATGTCGCGGACGAGCAGGATGGTCGTGAGCGTCGCCACCACCTCGACGGTGAACATCACGGGGTTGCGCCAGAGGAGGCGCGGATCGAGCTTCTTCACGCTGAGCCAGGCAGCCTCACGCAGGATCGGGCCACTGAGGAGCCGGGTCGTGCCGTAGCGGTGGTCGTGTGCGTGCGTCATCGTTGCTTTCTCAATACGTCGTGCCGGCCAGCATCGCGAAGTGCTCGACGACGGGCCCGAGGGCCAGGGCCGGGAAGAAAATCAGACCACCAACGATCAGGATCACGCCCACAACCAAGCCGACGAAAAGCGGGCCGGTGGTGGGGAAGGTGCCGGACGACGCGGGCACGATCTTCTTGGCGGCAAGCGAGCCCGCGATGGCCAGTGCCGGCACCATGACGAAGAAACGGCCGATCATCATGTCGATGCCCATCGTGAGGTCCCAGAAGGTGTTGCCGGAGAGTCCGGCGAAGGCGCTGCCGTTGTTGCCGGCGCCGGAGACATACGCGTAAAGCGCCTCGGAGAAGCCGTGCGGGCCGGCAGCGGAGATCGCCGATGTGGCAACCGGCAGCACCACGGCGAGCGCGGTGAAGCCGAGCATCGCCAGCGGCAGGCAGAGGATGGCGAGCATCGTCATCTTTACCTCCCGCGCCTCGATCTTCTTGCCGAGATATTCCGGCGTGCGCCCCACCATGAGCCCGGCGACGAAAACGGCGATGATGGCGAACATCAGGAAGCCGTAGAGCCCCGAGCCGACGCCGCCATAGATGATCTCGCCGAGCATGATGTTGAGCATCGGCACCATGCCCCCGAGCGGCAGGAAGCTCTCGAACATCGCATCGACGGCGCCACAGGAGGCATCGGTCGTCGCGGTGGAAAAGATTGCCGTGCCGGCCATGCCGAAGCGAACTTCCTTGCCCTCCATGTTGCCCATTCCGGGCGCGACGTGCAGCGCCGTGAGAATCGGGTTCGGGCCGCTCTCGATCGCGTAGACAGCGGCGACGCCGGCGAGGAACAAGAGCCCCATAGCCGCGAACACCGCCCAGCCCTGGCGCTCGTTGCCGACCATGCGGCCGAAGGCGTTGGTGAGCCCGGCGCCGAAGACGAAAATCGAGAATGCCTCGATGAAGTTGCTCAGCGCCGTGGGGTTTTCGAACGGATGCGTGGAGTTGGCGTTGAAGAAGCCGCCACCGTTGGTGCCGAGCATCTTGATCGCCTCCTGCGAGGCGACCGGGCCGAGTGCGATGGTCTGCTTTCCGCCCTGCAGCGTCGTCAGCGTGATGGCGCCATGGAAGGCCTCCGGCACGCCCTGCCAGACCAGGAACAGCGCATAGACGATGCAGATCGGCAACAGGCCGTAGAGGGTGACGCGCACCAGGTCGGTCCAGAAGTTGCCGATGGAGGAGGCCGAGCGGCGGGAGAAGCCGCGGATAAAGGCGAGCGCAACGGCGATGCCCGCGGCGGCTGAGGTGAAGTTCTGCACCGCGAGCGCCACCATCTGGCTGAAATACGACATTGTGGTCTCACCACGTGAGAACGGCCAGTCGGTGTTGGTGAGGAAGCTCGTCGCCGTGTTGTAGGCGAGGTCCGGCGGCACCGCGCCCTGCCCGTCCGGATTGAGCGGCAGATAGGCCTGCAGCCTGAGGATGGCGTAGACGGCGAAAAAGCAGGCGAGCTTGAAGGCGAGCATCGCCGCGGCGTAGCTGACCCATCCCTGTTCCGCCGCGGGATCGACGCCGGCGGCACGGTAAAGCCCGCACTCGATCGCGCCGAGCAGGGGAACGCGCATCGGCCGCGCGTTATCGGCGACGCGCGCGAGCAGGCCGCCGACGGGCCGGGTGACGAGGATGACGAGTGTGAAGAAAAGGGCGATTTCCGCCCAGCCGAGAAAGGTCACGGGCGGCCCCCTCAGAACTTTTCCGGACGGACCATCGCGGCCACGAGATAGACGAGCAGGAACGCGGTCACGATGCCGCCGAGCACGAGGCCCAGCATGGCTACATCCGCTCGCAGAGCAGCACGAACCCCCAGCACGCCGCGAAGCCAGCGATACCGAGCAGCACATAGGCGACATCGAGCATGTGAAACCCCGGCGATATTGCCGGCGAAGGATTCTCCCGACGCCCATAGGAAAGCAATGCGGATGCCGGAGCAGGCGCATAGGAATCGCATAGGCAGGTGGTTGAACGGCGCCCCTCAGCCCTCGAGGGCTTGCGTCCAGGGAAGCGTACGTGGACCTCGTAAAGGCCGCCCGTCCAGTGGCGCCGGAAGCTCGTGCCTTTGATGGAACGTGCCACCTGTGGCCTTGGCGACTGCCGGCAGCGCAGCCAACCGGCTGCCGAGAAGGAGGCGAAAACGCCAACCTTGGCTGGTCCAACGGCCGTCAGCGGCGCATCGGCGGCGCCGCGGCGAAACTGAGCGTCATGGATCTGGATCAAGGTACTGGACCGGATAGATGGCATAATCAAAAATAAATTGACTTTAACTATCCCGTAGGCGTTTGCTGGCTACACGCCCAACATCATCACCTAGACGATGCGTCCGCACG
>JAJXTQ010000236.1 GCA_021783685.1 Pseudomonadota bacterium
GGCGCCATCCCGGTTGCCGAGATTCTGGAAGCGATCGGCGCAATACCGCTGCCGCCGTATCTGGGTCGGCCGGCCACGGCGGCTGACCGGGAACGCTACCAGACGCTCTATGCCCGCGAATCCGGCGCAGTCGCCGCACCCACGGCGGGACTCCATTTCGATGAGGAAATGCTTGCGCAACTCGCCGCGCAGGGTATCGGCATGGGCTTTGTCACGCTCCATGTGGGCGCCGGGACTTTCCGCCCGGTGCGCGCCGACGACATCCGCGAGCATCGCATGCACGCCGAGCGGGTCACTGTCAGCGCCGAACTGTGCGCGCAGGTCGCGGCGACCCGCGCCGCGGGCGGGCGGGTCATCGCCGTGGGCACCACGGCGGTGCGCAGCCTGGAGACGGCGGCTGTGCAGGGAATGTTGCAGCCTTTTTGCGGCGACACCGATATTTTCATTTTTCCGGGTTACGAATTCCGCAGCGTGGATGCCCTGATCACCAACTTTCATCTGCCGGAATCCAGCCTGTTGATGCTGGTTTGCGCCTTTGCCGGCCATGGTGCGACGCTCGCCGCCTACCGCGCGGCCGTGACTGAGCGCTACCGGTTTTTCAGCTACGGGGATGCCATGTTCATCACGCGCAATCCGGCGGCGGCTACGGAAATTCCCGAGTGACACGCAGCTGCCACATGCGCTTTGAGCTGCTCAGCCGGGATGGGGCCGCACGGCGAGGGCGGCTGCACTTTCCGCGCGGGATCGTGGAGACGCCCGCGTTCATGCCGGTGGGCACCTATGGCACGGTCAAGGCGATGGCGCCGCGTGATCTGGTCGCGATCGGTGCCCAGATGGTGCTCGGCAACACGTTTCACCTGATGCTGCGGCCGGGCATCGAGATTATCCGCGCTCACGGCGATCTCCACGATTTCATGCAGTGGCCTGGACCCATCCTGACCGATTCCGGCGGCTTTCAGGTGTTCAGCCTGGGCGCGCGGCGCAAGATCACCGAGGCGGGGGTACGCTTTCAGTCGCCCATCGATGGCAGCCCGGTGGAGCTGGATCCGGAGCGCTCCATCGCCGTGCAGCGCGCGCTGGGCGCCGATGTGGTGATGGCGTTCGACGAGTGTACGCCCTATCCGGCGAGCGAGGCCAGCGCGCGTGCGTCCATGGAATTGTCGATGCGCTGGGCGCGGCGCAGCCGGCAGGCGCACGGCGACAGCCCGGCCGCCCTGTTCGGGATCGTGCAGGGCGGCATGTACGAAGCGTTGCGCGCGGAATCCCTCGCCGCCCTGACCGACATCGGTTTCGACGGCTATGCCATCGGCGGTCTCTCGGTGGGCGAGCCCAAGGCCGACATGTTGCGGGTGCTGGATGGCCTGACGCCCCGCATGCCGGCGGAATCGCCGCGTTACCTGATGGGGGTGGGTACGCCCGCCGATCTGGTGGCGGCGGTGCAGCGCGGCATCGACATGTTCGACTGCGTGATGCCCACCCGCAACGCCCGCAACGGGCATCTCTTTACCCGGTCCGGCGTGGTGCGGATTCGCAACGCGGTGCACAGGACGGATACCGGGCCACTGGACAGCACCTGCGACTGCTATACCTGCGCCCATTTCAGCCGCGCCTATCTGCACCATCTGGATCGCTGCGGGGAAATCCTCGGCTGCCAGCTCAATACCATCCACAATCTGCGCCACTACCAATGGCTTATGCAGAGTCTGCGCGAGGCCATCGCGGGCAATCGGCTCGACAGCTTTGCACGGGACTTTGCCGCCGCCGAGAAACAAACGGTGGCCTAGCTTCGCACCGGGAGGCGGGCCAGATCTTCGTTGGAGGGTAGGGGCTATTCGCCTATAATCTTGCCCTTTGATCAGGGCCGCCCCGCTTTCATGAACCGTTATCCATTGTGGAAGTACCTGCTGATTCTGGGTGTGGTGGCCCTGGCTTGCGTCTATGCGGCGCCGAATCTGTATGCGCCCGATCCGGCCGTACAGATTTCCGCGCAGAACAGTTCCGCCACACTGGATGAGGCAACGTTGGCGAATGTCGGCGCGGCGCTGGATACCGCCGGCATCGCGCTCGCCGGCGTAGCCATGGAGGGCAACAGCGGCCTGATTCGCCTGCGCGATCGCGATCAGCAACTTGCCGCCAAGCAGGTGGTGCAGCAGGCCCTCGGCTTCGATTATGTGGTCGCGTTGAATCTGGCGCCGACGACGCCGGGTTGGTTGTCTCGCCTGGGCGCCAACCCCATGAAACTGGGCCTCGATCTTTCCGGCGGGGTCCATTTTCTGCTGGAGGTCGATACCGGCGACATTCTCGCGGCCTACCTGGAGACCAAGGCCACTCAGTTGCGCGAGGCACTGCGCGCGGCGGGCAATGACGCCCGCTATCAGGTGGTACGGGTCGAGCAGAACCGCATTCTCGCTGCGTTTGATACGCCAGAGCGCCGCGATCGCGCTGCGGAGATCGTCCGTGGCGGGGATTTCAAGGATTTGCTGGCCGATCCGACGGAGACCAATGGCCGCTTTCTGCTGAACCTGACGCCAGGCCAGACCGTGATCGCCGAGCGCCAGGATTATGCGGTTTCCCAGAATCTGACCACGCTGCGTAACCGCGTTAATGAACTGGGCGTGTCCGAGCCCATCGTGCAGCGCCAGGGCCGCAATCGCATCGTGGTGCAGCTGCCCGGCGTACAGGATACGGCCGAAGCCAAGCGCATCATTGGCAAGACCGCCAATCTCGAATTTCGTCTGGAAGCGAATCGCGACAGCCTGGCGCGGGAGCAGTTCGAGTTCCGTAGTCCCGATCGGCGCGAGTTGAATGCCTGGCTGGAGCGGGATCTGGTCATAACCGGGGACCGGGTGATCAATGCGGCTACTGGCTACGATGAAAGCGGCCAGCCGCAGGTCAATATCACTCTGGATGGCGAGGGCGGCCGCGCCATGTCTCATGCCACCCGCAGCAATGTCGGCCGCCGTCTGGGGGTTCTGTTCGTGGAGACCCGGCAGCGCACGGAAACCCGGCTGAACGACCTGGGGATAACGGAAAAGGTGCCGGTCGACTACCAGGAAAAGAAGATCATCAGCCTTGCGACCATCCAGAGCGCCCTCGGCGTGCAGTTCCGCATCACCGGCCTGGGCGACCCGCAAGAGGCGTCCGAACTGGCCCTGCTGCTGCGCGCCGGCGCCCTGGCCGCGCCCATGAAGTTCGTGGAAGAGCGCACCATAGGACCCTCTCTGGGCGCCGAAAACATCGCGGCCGGGGTGCGCTCCGCCCAGGTTGGACTGGTTCTCGTGATGGTCTTCATGCTCCTGTATTACCGCGTGTTCGGGGTGTTTGCCAATCTGGCGCTGGTCGCCAACATGGTGATTCTGATCGCCCTGATGTCGATGATCGGCGCCACGCTCACCCTGCCCGGGATCGCCGGGACGGTGCTGACCATGGGTATGGCGGTGGACGCCAACGTGCTGATCTATTCGCGCATTCGCGAAGAGTTGCGCGCCGGCCAGACGGTGCAGGGGGCGATCAGTGCCGGCTATGACCGTGCCTATACGTCGATCGTGGATTCCAACCTGACCACCCTGCTGGTCGCCATCATCCTGTACGTCATCGGCACCGGGCCGGTGCAGGGTTTCGCGGTGACCCTCTCGCTCGGGATCCTGACCTCGATGTTTACCGCCATCATGGGAACGCGCGCCTTGACCAATCTGGTCTATGGCGGTCGCAATCCGAACAAACTCTGGATCTGATTCATGACCGACTCCCCTGTGATCGATTCCCGGGTAAACAACGCCCGTGTCATCAAGTTCATGGCGTGGCGGCGTCCCGCGCTGCTCATGTCCGGTGTGCTGACGGCGTTTTGCATCGGTGCCATCGCGTTCAGGGGGCTGGTGTTGGGGCTCGACTTCAGCGGGGGAATCCAGGTCGAGTTGCACTTCCCTCA
>JAJXTQ010000237.1 GCA_021783685.1 Pseudomonadota bacterium
CAGCAAGACCAACCTGATGATCTTTCTCCGTCCGATCATCGTGCGCGATGCCGAACACGCCGATGCCTTGAGCCGCAGCAGCTACGACACCATGCTCGGGGTGCAGTCCGAAGCGGCAGCCAAGGCCCGATCCATGCCTTTGTTGCGCCAAGGCGGCTCGCCCAGCCTGGCACCGCAACCACCAACAGCGGCCGCCGGCACGCAATGAACCCGGCGATTCCCTACGCCTTCGCCAAAGCCAACGGCGTCGCCGTCACCGCTCTGAGCCGAGAGCAGGCCGAGGTGGCGGTCAGGGACGATAACGATCCCGGCGTCTCGGCCGCAGCCCTGGCCGAATTGCGTCGCGCTCTGGGCGTGCCGCTCAAGGCGCAGCGCATCGGCGGCGGGGAATTCGACGAACTGATCGCGACGCTCTACAACGGCGCCGGCGCCGCGACGCTGGCCGACGACCTGGCGCAGGAGCTGGATCTGTCCCGGCTATTGCAGGAATTGCCGAAGATCGAGGACTTGCTCGACAGCCAGGACGATGCGCCGGTGATCCGCCTGATCAATGCCCTATTTACCCAGGCGCTGCGCGAGGGTGCATCCGACATCCACGTCGAGCCCTTCGAGACGCGCTCGGTGGTGCGCCTGCGCGTCGACGGCACCTTGCGCGACCTGATCGAGCCGGCGCGGGCGCTGCACGCCGCCATCGTCTCGCGCATCAAGATCATGTCCCAGCTCGACATCGCCGAGAAGCGCCTGCCGCAGGACGGCCGGATCACCCTGCGCATTGCCGGCAAGCCGGTCGATGTCCGGGTATCGACGATCCCGACGGTGCATGGCGAGCGCGTCGTGCTGCGTCTGCTCGACAAGCAGGCCGGACGCCTGGACCTGACGCGCCTGGGCATGGACGAGGCGACGCTGGCGCACATGGACCGGCTGATCCGCGAACCGCACGGCATCGTCCTGGTCACCGGACCCACCGGCTCGGGCAAGACCACCACGCTCTACGCCGCCCTTTCCCGGCTCGATGCCAAGGCGCAAAACATCATGACCGTCGAGGATCCGATCGAGTACGATCTCGACGGCATCAGTCAGACCCAGATCAACGCCCGGATCGAAATGAGTTTCGCCCGGGCGCTGCGCACCATTTTGCGCCAGGACCCGGACGTGGTGATGATCGGCGAGATCCGCGATCTGGAGACCGCGCAGATCGCCGTTCAGGCCAGCCTGACCGGCCATCTGGTGTTCGCCACCTTGCACACCAACGATGCCGTGAGCGCGGTCACGCGTCTCGTCGATATGGGTGTGGAGCCCTTCCTGCTGGCCTCCAGCCTGATCGGGGTGGGCGCCCAGCGCCTGGTGCGGCGGCTGTGCCAGGAATGCCGGCAGCCCTTTGCCGCGGACTCAGGCCAACTCTCAGCGCAACTTGCCACCCTGGGGTTTTCCCCGACCGGCACCGCTCCGAACACCCTCTTGTATTCGCCGGCGGGCTGCCCGGCCTGCAATCATTCGGGGTACCGCGGGCGGACCGGCATCTACGAATTGCTGACGGTCGACCAGGATCTGCGCCGGCTGATCCACGACCGCGCCTCCGAACAGATTCTGCGCGCACATGTCGTATCCCTCGGCATGCGCTCCCTGCGCGACGACGGGCTGCGCTTGGCCGCCGAAGGCATCACCAGCCTGGAAGAGGTGGTGCGCGTGACGCGCGAATAAGAGTCGCGATGGAAGCCTTCGAGTATCAGGCGTTAGACGCCGCCGGCCGCAAGGTGTCCGGTGTGATGCAGGCCGATACCGCGCGTCAGGCGCGCACGCTGCTGCGCGCCCAGGGCCTGCTGCCCTCGACGCTCAATCCGGTCCGCGCCAGCGAGCGGGCCCGGCAACCCTGGGCCAAGGGCATCTCCGCCGCCGAGCTGTCTTTGCTCACCCGGCAGTTGGCGACGCTGCTCACCGCCGGTCTCACCATGGAGCAGTCGCTGACGGCGCTGATCGAGGAGGCCGCCGAGCCCATGACCCGCGAGGTGCTGGGCGGCGTCAAGACCGAGGTGATCGCAGGGCTCTCGCTGGCCGGCGCCCTGGCCGGCTACGGCAAGAGCTTCCCGGACTTCTACCGGGCGCTGGTGCACGGCGGCGAGGAATCGGGCGCACTGCCGACGGTGCTCGCGCATCTGGCCGATTATCTGGACGCGCGTCAGGCGCTGAAGCAGAAAACCAGCCTCGCCCTGCTCTATCCGATCCTGGTCACGGTGGTCGCGATCAGCATCGTCACCGGCCTGGTGATCTACGTCGTGCCGCAGGTCGTACAGGTGTTCGCCCAGTCGCGCCAGAGCCTGCCGTTGCTCACGCGCGGGCTGATCGCGCTGTCCGATTTCCTGCGCGGGGCCTGGCCCTATATCGTGACGACGCTGGTGGCCTGCGGCGCCGGCATCCGGGCGGCGCTGCGCCGTGAGGCCTTGCGCTACCGCTGGCACGCCGTGCTGCTCACGCTGCCGGGCATCGGACCCCTGATACGCGGCGTCAATACCTCGCGCTTCGCCAGCACCCTGGCCATCCTGGTCGGTGGCGGCGTGCCCCTGCTCTCGGCGTTGAATTCGGGCGCGCAGGTGATGACCAATCTGGTGATGAAGGAGGCCATCGAGGTCGCGATCGAGCGCGTGCGCGAAGGCGCCGGCCTGGCCCGGGCGCTGGGCGCCAGCCGCGCCTTTCCATCGCTCCTGATCCATCTGGTGGCCAGCGGCGAGGTGAGCGGCAAGCTGGAACAGATGCTCGAACGCGCCGCTCAGTTAGAGACCCAGGCGCTGGAACGGCGCCTGGCGGTGTTCCTGACCCTGCTCGAACCGGTGATGATCCTGGTGATGGGTGGCGTCGTGCTGATGATCGTGTTGGCGATCCTGCTGCCGATCATCCAGATCAACCAGCTGGTGCATTAGCGCCCGTTTGCTCATTCCCACTCGATGGTCGCGGGCGGCTTGCCGGAGATGTCGTAGACCACGCGATTGATGCCGCGCACCTCGTTGATGATGCGGTTGGAGACGCGGCCCAGCAGCGCGTGAGGCAACTCGGCCCATTGCGCGGTCATGAAGTCCTGGGTCTGCACCGCGCGCAGGGCAACGACGTACTCGTAGGTGCGGCCGTCGCCCATCACGCCGACCGATTTCACCGGCAGGAACACGGCGAAGGCTTGGGAAGTCTTATCGTACCAGTCGGCGGCGCGCAACTCGTCGATGAAAATCGCGTCGGCGCGGCGCAGCAGATCCGCGTATTCCCGCTTCACTTCGCCCAGGATGCGCACGCCCAGGCCCGGTCCCGGGAAGGGATGGCGATAGACCATTTCGTGCGCCAGACCCAGGGCCACTCCCAGTTCGCGCACCTCGTCCTTGAACAGCTCGCGCAGCGGCTCCAAGAGCTTCAGATGCAGCGTCTCCGGCAGACCGCCGACGTTGTGGTGGCTCTTGATGGTGTGCGCCCTCTTCTTGCCGCCCTGGGCCACCGCCGACTCGATCACGTCGGGATAAATCGTGCCCTGCGCCAGCCACTTCGGGTCGGTGCCGCTCTTCCTAAGCTTCTCGGCCTCGGCCTGAAACACCTCGATGAATTCGCGGCCGATGATCTTGCGTTTCTGCTCAGGCTCGGACACCCCCGCCAGGTGCCCCATGAACTGCGTCGCGGCATCGACGTGGACCACCTTGACGCCGAGATTGCGGGCGAAGGTCTGCATCACCTGCTCCGCTTCGTTCAGACGCAGCAGGCCGTTATCGACGAAGACGCAGGTGAGCTGGTCGCCGATGGCGCGATGGATCAGCGCCGCCGCGACGCTGGAATCGACCCCCCCGGACAGGCCGAGGATGACTTCGTCGCTGCCGACCTGCTCCCTGATCCTGGCCACCGACTCGGCGACGTAATCGGGCATGTTCCAGTCGTGGCCGCAGCCGCAGATGTC
>JAJXTQ010000238.1 GCA_021783685.1 Pseudomonadota bacterium
GAATCGTCCGCCGAAGGCGCTGCAGCGTGTTGTCAAAGTCCGCCGCGACTACAACACCTGGGTGGCCAACGAGACCATGGAGGATTACGCCCTGCGCTTCACGCCACGAAGCTATCGCAAGTGGACGGAGTCGCGGGTGGCCAACACGGCGTTTGGCGCGGCCGCCTTCCTGGTGCTGGAGGCGGTGGGGGCGACGCTGCTGGTCAATTACGGCTTCGTCAACGCCGCGCTGGCCATCCTCGCGACGGGGCTGATCATTTTCCTGGTGGGCCTGCCGGTCAGCATCTACGCGGCCCGCTACGGGCTGGACATGGACCTGCTGACGCGGGGCGCCGGCTTCGGCTATCTCGGCTCCACCATCACGTCGCTGATCTACGCGTCGTTCACCTTCATCTTCTTCGCCCTCGAAGCGGCCATCATGGCCTACGCCCTGGAGCTGGCCTTCGGCATCCCGCCGGCGTGGGGCTACCTGATCTGCGCCCTGGTGGTGATTCCGCTGGTCACCCACGGCGTCACCGTCATCAGCAAGTTGCAGACGATCACCCAGCCCGTCTGGCTGGTCATGCTGGTGCTGCCCTATGTCTTCCTGCTGGCCCAGGAGCCGACCGCCTTTGCCGGCATCGTCGGCTATGCTGGCAAGGGCACGCCGGGCTTCGACATCCACCTGTTCGGCGCCGCCATGGCGGTGGGGCTGGCGATGATCACCCAGATGGGCGAGCAGGTGGACTACCTGCGCTTCATGCCGGAATACAACCGGACCAATCATCGCCGCTGGTGGGCGAGCGTCCTGGTGGGCGGGCCGGGCTGGGTGGTGCCGGGCGTGATCAAGATGCTGGGCGGCGCCTTGCTGGCCTGGCTCGCCATCAGCCATCTGGTTTCGCCGGAGCGGGCCGTGGACCCGAACCAGATGTACCTCGTGGCCTGGGAATACGTGTTTCCATACTACGGCTGGGCGGTGGCGGCCACGGCCCTGTTCGTGGTGATTTCCCAGCTCAAGATCAACGTCACCAATGCCTACGCCGGTTCGCTGGCCTGGTCCAATTTTTTCGCCCGTCTCACCCATAGCCATCCCGGGCGGGTGGTGTGGGTGGTGTTCAATACCCTGATCGCGCTCATGCTGATGGAGCTGGACCTGTTCCAGGCCTTGGGTCGGGTGCTGGGGCTGTATTCCAACGTGGCGGTGGCCTGGATGATGGTGGTGGTGGCCGACCTTGTGATCAACAAGCCCCTGGGGCTGTCGCCGCCCGGAATCGAATTCCGCCGCGCCAACCTGTACGACATCAACCCGGTGGGCGTCGGCGCCATGGGCATCGCGTCGTGCCTGTCGGTGGCGGCCTACCTCGGCTTGTTCGGCGACACGCTGCAGCCTTTCGCCATCTTCATCGCCCTGGGCGCGGCGCTGATCTGTTCGCCCCTGATCGCCTGGATCACGGGCGGACGCTACTACCTCGCGCGCCCGGCCGAGCCGATACCCGGTGCGTCACCGGCCGCCACGCACGCCTGCTGCATCTGCGGCAAGGACTACGAAGGCGAGGATCTGGCCCACTGTCCCGCCTACCAGGATCACATCTGTTCGCTCTGCTGTTCGCTCGACGCACGCTGCCACGACCTGTGCAAGCCCCACGCCCGGCTGGGCGAGCAATGGGCGGCGCTGCTGGAGCGCTTTCTGCCCGCGCGGGCGCGACCCTATCTGGACGCTGGGTTGGGCCATTACCTGCTGCTGATGGCGGGAGTGGTGCCGCTGCTGATCCTGCTGGTGGGGCTGCTCTACTTTCAGGAAGTGCTGGCCCTGACCGGCGAGTCGGCGGTGTTGCTGCCGGCGCTGCAAAAGTCCTATCAGCGCGCCTTCGCCGTGCTGCTGCTGGTGTCCGGCATCGTCGCCTGGTGGCTGGTGCTGACCCACAAGAGCCGGCAGGTGGCGCAGGAGGAATCGAATCGCCAGACCCAGCTGCTCATGCAGGAGATCGATTCCCACCGCCGCACCGACGAACTGCTGCAGAACGCCAAGCTGACCGCGGACCAGGCCAACCAGGCCAAGAGCCGCTACATCACCTCGATCAGCCACGAGCTGCGCACGCCGCTCAACAGCATCCTCGGCTATGCCCAGATCCTCGATCACGACGACGCCATCCCGCCGCACCGGCGCCAGGCGATCAACGTCATCCGCCGCAGCGGCGACCATCTGCTGTCCCTGATCGAGGGCACGCTGGACATCGCCCGCATCGAGAGCGGCAAGCTCACGCTGAACGTGCGGCCCCTGGACTTCCCGGATTTCATCCAGCAGCTCGTCGGCATGTTCGAGCAGCAGGCCCGGCAAAAGGGGCTGGATTTCCACTATCTGCCGGACGGGCCGCTGCCCGAGATGGTCCGGGCCGACGAACGTCGGCTGCGCCAGATCCTGCTCAACATCCTGGGCAATGCCGTCAAATTCACCGTCAGCGGCAGCGTGACCCTGCGCCTGCGCTACCAGCGCGAAATGGCTTTCTTCTCCATCGAGGACACCGGCCCCGGGATCGCGTCGGACGAGGCTGCCAACATCTTCGAACCGTTTTCCCGCGGCAGCGCGGCGCATGTGGGCGCGACGGGCGGCACCGGCCTGGGGCTGACCATCGCCCGCATGCTGACCGACCTGATGGGCGGCGAACTGAGCGTGGAGAGCGGGCAGGGCGCAGGAAGCCGGTTCGATGTCCGGCTCTTCCTGCCGCGCATCCACGCCGAACAGCTCGTGAAGGAGCAACCCCTGGCGCAGCGCATCGGCTACGCGGGCGTGCGTCGCCGTATCCTCGTGGTGGACAACGAACAGGTGGAACGCGAACTGCTGCTCAATATCCTGGAGCCGCTGGGCTTCCACGTGATCCAGGCGTCCAGCGGACCGCAATGCCTGGAGGAAATCCCGCGCTGCACGCCCCACGTCATCTTCATGGATCTGGCCATGCCCGGCATGGATGGCTGGGAAACCTTGCGGCGCATCCGTGCGGGCGGGCTGGCAAATGCCCAGATCGCCATCATCTCGGCCAACGCCTTCGAGAAGGGCGCCGAAAACGACGCCGGCATATCGAGCGAGGACTTCATCACCAAACCCTTCAGCGTCGACGAACTGCTGGACTGGCTCGGCAAGCGCCTGAATCTGGAGTGGGTGAGGGCGGACCGCCCCGCACCGGCCGTTCCGTCCGCCGCCATCCCGGCCCGGCCCATCACGCCCCCCGCACCCGAGCACATGACGGCACTCCGGGAACTGATCGATCTCGGCTACCTGCGCGGCATCCTGAAAAAGCTCGACGAGATCGAGAACCTGAACGCGGTCCACGCCGAGTTCGTCCGGGTGATGCGGGCGCTGGCCGGGCGCTTCCAGTTCGACGCGATGAAGGAAATCCTGCGGAAGAGCGCCGATGCCAGCCATTGACCGACTGAACGAGGACGTCGTCCTGATCGTGGACGACGTGCCCGAAAACCTTTCCCTGCTGCATGACGCGCTGGACGAAGCCGGCTACGCGGTGCTCGTCGCCACCAACGGCGAGAGCGCCCTGCAGCGCGCGCGCCAGAGCCTGCCGGACGTCATCCTGCTGGACGCGGTCATGCCCGGCATGGACGGTTTTCAGGTGGCCCGGCACCTGAAGGCGGATGCGGTCACCGAGCCCATCCCCATCATCTTCATGACCGGACTGACCGACAGCGAGCACGTGGTGGCCGCCTTTGCCGCCGGCAGCGCCGACTACGTCACCAAACCGATCCGGCCGTCCGAAGTGCTCGCGCGCATCGCCCGGCATGTGCAAAGTGCCCGCCAGATGCGCCAGGCGCGCAGCGTGCTGGACGCCTACGGCCAGGCCTGCATGGCGATCCGGCCGACCGACGGCGCGATGTTATGGCAAACCCCGCTGTCGCGAACCCTGCTGCAGAAATACGGCGGCCAGGACGAACCTCGG
>JAJXTQ010000239.1 GCA_021783685.1 Pseudomonadota bacterium
CGGGCTTGACCATTTCCACCATGGGCAGGTCGGGATGCCAGCGGTTGTGGATGACGCCGCCCTGTTCGGCCGCTGGCTTGGATACATCGACCTCGATCAACGTCTGCAGCATATCGGGTTCCCTCGGATGGCGAAGTTTCAGGAGCTTGCGTACCGACGCCGGCGGCCGCCCGAAGGCCGGGGCCGAGCGCGTGCCGGAAAGCCTGAGCAAGTTGCAGACCAAGCGGGATGGCCGAATTTTGCCTTTTGAGTCAGTCGCTTGAATTGTTCACGCCCTGCCGACGCAGGCGGGGCCCGCGGAAATGCGGCCGGATTGTTGGACATTGTTCGAATTTGATGAAGGCCAATGCCCGCCATTCCGGCGCTGCACGGTGATGGTGCATTTCCGGGTCGCTCCCGTTCCGATTCAACATCTTAAGATGGGCGCGTTCCTTGCATCATCACCCTTGAGCACAGCCTGCGGGGATATTGATGAGTTGCCGTCCGCGAGATCTGCCTCGATCGCCCGACCTGCCCGATCCGGCGCTCCAGCCGAGCGGCGACCTCCAGTTCATCCTGGAGCTGGCCAAGCTGCAGGAACGGCGACTCGATCCCGAGCGCACCATCGCCGCCATCCTGCGTCTACTCGCCCAGTTGCGCGGGCTGAACAGCGGACGGGTCAGCTTGCCGGACCGCAGCGGCGTCCATCTCAAGGTGCGGTACAGCTACGGCCTCGATACGGCTCACCTGAAAGCCGGCGGCTACACGGTGCCGCTCAACCAGGGCGTGACCGGGCATGTCATGCGCACGGGCACCATCGGTCTGGTGACCGACATCCAGACCGAACCGCTCTACCTCACCCGCATCACCGCCTGGGACGAGCGCTACCTGGGCCCGATCGCCTTTCTGGCGGTGCCCATCCTGGAAGAAGGACGGCCGATCGCGGTGCTGGCAGCCCAGAAGGACGGTGCCCATCGCCGCCGCTTCGACGACGACCTGATGCTGATGCGCATCGCTGCGGCGATGATCGGTCAGGTGATGCGCATCGAGCAGTTCGTCAGCCAGCGCACGGCCGAACTGGTGAGCGAAAACCAGCAGCTCTGGCAATCGATCCGGCAGAACGCCCTGGCCCATGGCGTGATCGGCGAAAGCACGGTACTGCTGGAAGCCCTGAAGCAGGCGGGTCAGGTCTCGCGCAGCGAGGCGCCGGTGCTGCTGCTCGGCGAGTCGGGGACGGGCAAGGAGAAATTCGCGCGTCTGGTCCACCAGCAGAGCGATCGGCGCGAGCGGCCCTTCATCTGCATCAACTGCGCCGCCATCCCCGCGGCCCTGCTGGAGTCGGAGCTGTTCGGCCACGAAAAAGGCAGCTTCACGGGCGCCGACGCCCTGCGCAAGGGCAAGATCGAGGCGGCCGAGGGCGGCACGCTGTTCCTGGACGAGATCGGCGACATGCCGCTGGAACTGCAGGCCAAGCTGCTGCGCGTGCTGCAGGACCGGCAGGTCCAGCGGGTGGGCGCCAGCCAGCCGATTCCGGTCGATTTCCGCATCCTGACGGCCACCAACGTCAACCTGCGCCAGCTCGTCAACGAGCGCCGCTTCCGCCTCGATCTCTACTATCGGCTGAGCGTGGTGCCGATCTATCTGCCGCCGCTGCGCGAGCGCGACGGCGACGTCAAGATGCTGGTGCTGCATTTCCTCAATGAACTCAACCACCGCTATGAACGCAACGTGATTCTGGAAAAAGGCGTGCTGCGGCGGCTGGAGTCCTTCGACTGGCCGGGCAATATCCGCCAGTTGCAGAACGTGATGGAGCGCGCCATCGTCATGGCCGAGGGCATGATCGTGACGACCGCGCAGATCGGTCGCATCCTGCAGGACGAATCGATCGTGCAACTGCATCAGCCGGAGCGCCCTGCGGCACAGGCCGTCTCGACGGCGACATCCGGGCTCGGCGCGGACTGCGAACCGCGCCGCTATCTGAAAGTGCACCGCACCCAGGGGCATGCCATCAGCGAAGCGCTGCGGGACTGCGAAGGCAATCAGAGCGCCGCGGCGCGACGCCTGGGCATGACCACGCGCCAGTTGCGGTATCGCATGACCAAACTCGGCATCGGGGCGGTGTAGGACGATTGTCAATCGCCCGGACATTGCCCGGCAAAGCTTGACAATGTCAATGCGCCTCGCCCGCCCACCCGCTTCCCGCCGCGCCCACCGCAACGAATAAGCTATTTATCAATGTGTTGCGACGCAACGCGCGGCGCTTCGCCTTGGCGCGGTCCTTGCTCACCAAGGAGTGGCTTCACCGTCCCACCCGCTCAGGAGATCGCCGATGCGTCTTGCCCTTGTCTCCCGTCGCTTGTTTTCATTGCGTCGACCGCCGGCCCTGGCCTTTGCCGCGTTGCTCGCCGCCACCGGCGTGGCCGGCGCCGCCGATTACCCCACGGCGAAGGTCAACACCACCAAGCTGGCCGTCACCGATCAGGTCGTCAAGGTCGGCATCCTGCATTCGGTGACCGGCACCATGGCGATCAGCGAAACGGGATCGGTGGAAGCCGAGAAGCTCGCCATCAAGCAGATCAACGACATGGGCGGCATTCTCGGGCGCAAGATCGAGATCATCCAGGAAGACGGCGCCAGCGACTGGCCGACCTTCGCGGAAAAATCGCGCAAGCTGCTGGTCCAGGATCGCGTCGCCACCGTGTTCGGCTGCTGGACCTCGGCCTCGCGCAAGGCCGTGCTGCCGGTATTCGAGAAAGAGAACGGCCTGCTCTACTACCCCACCTTCTACGAAGGTCTGGAGCAGTCCAAGAACGTGATCTACACCGGCCAGGAGGCGACCCAGCAGATTCTCGCGGGCCTGGACTGGATCGCCAAGGAAAAGAACGCCAAGACCTTCTATCTGATCGGCTCGGACTACATCTGGCCGCGCACCTCGATGAAGATCGCGCGCAAGCACATCGAAAACGTCCTCAAGGGCACCGTGGTGGCGGAGGAATACTTCCCGCTGGGGCACACCAACTTCGGCTCGGTCATCAACAAGATGAAGCTCAAGAAGCCGGACGTGATCTACAGCGCGGTGGTCGGCGGCAGCAACGTGGCCTGGTACAAGCAGCTCAAGGCAGCCGGCGTGACGGCGGAGAAGCAGACCCTGCTCACCATTTCGGTGACCGAGGATGAGGTGCTGGGCATCGGCGGCGAGAACATGAAGGGCTTCTACTCGGCAATGAAATACTTCCAGAGCCTGGACAACGCCAACAACAAGGAATTCGTCAAGTCCTTCAAGGCGATGTGGGGCGCGGACAGTGTCATCGGCGATGTGACCCAGGCCGCCTATCTCGGTCCCTGGCTGTGGAAGGAGGCGGTCGAGAAGGCGGGCAGCTTCGATGTCGACAAGGTGGTCGCGGCCTCGCCCGGCCTCGAGCTCAAGACCGCCCCCGAGGGCTACGTGAAGGTCCACCCCAACCACCATCTCTGGAGCAAGCTGCGGGTGGGCCAATGGGACGCCGCCGGCCAGGCCAAGGTGGTCTACGAGTCTGAACTGATCGAGCCGAATCCCTTCCCGGCCGGCTACCAGTAAGCAACCGGCGCGGCCCGCCGGAGGGATGCTCCCTTCGGCGGGCCGGGTCCACCTCGACACGGGAGCGCATCACATGGCGGGTTACACCTGGTCGGAAATCGGTTCCATCTTCGCCATGCAGGGATTCAGCGGGCTCAGCCTGTTCTGTGTCTTCCTGCTCATGGCGCTGGGACTGGCCATCATCTTCGGCCAGATGGGCGTCATCAACATGGCGCACGGTGAGTTCATGACCATCGGCGCCTACACCACCTACCTGCTGTCCCGCTGGGCCGAGCTGCACGCGCCGGGCCTGCTCGACTACATGTTCTTCGTGGCCGTCGTGGTCGGCTTCCTGATCGCCTTTGCCGTGGGCTATCTGGTC
>JAJXTQ010000240.1 GCA_021783685.1 Pseudomonadota bacterium
TAAACGGTTCGAACGACTGGACCTATCCGCATCTGCACGCCGCCGTCGACCGTATGGGCGCCCTGCAACGACGCTTCCCGCAGTCCGCCGATCTGATGCGCCAGGCACTCGATCAGGCGGCACGCGAACTGCTCCTTGCGCAGGCGAGCGACTGGTCCTTCATCATGAAAACCGGCACCGCCGTCGACTACGCGGTCCGCCGCTTCAAGACGCACATCCACCGGTTTCACCGCTGCGCGGACATGGCCGAGCAGGCCCGCTTCGACAGGTGCTACCTGCGCGAAATCGCCGCGCGCGACAACCTGTTCCCCGACATCGACTACCGGATATTCCAGGAAGGGCATCCACCCTGAACATCGGCACCGGCTCAACCGGCTCCGTGCCGCCCTGCCTTTGCACGGTGTGCGGCCCCGGGCCGCATCCATCGACGGAAACCGTCTCTCACAGCCGGCCGGCCGCAAGCGCGGCGCCGATGATTCCGACCGCGGGGTTCATCACCACGCGCACCGGCATGGCCGCCGTCACTACCGACATGCGGCCCTTGTCGTTGAAGGCGCGGAGGAATCCCGACATTTTCAGCATGCCGATGATCTTGGGGGCGATCCCGCCGGCTATGTAAACCCCGCCGCGCGCAAGACAGGTCAGCGCAAGGTTGCCGGCCTGCGCGCCGTAGATTTCGGCAAACATGTCCAGGGCGCGGACCGCAAGCGCGTCGCGCTGTTCCTGCGCGGCAAGCGCAATGGCGGCTGCCGGGTCCTGCGCTTCAATCACCGCCTGCAACCGCGCGGCTTCCCCGGCGCCGGCACATAGAAAGGAGTAGATGTTCACAAGCCCCGGTCCGGAGAGCAGGCGCTCGTAGGAAACACGGCCGAAACGGTCCATCAGGCTGCGCAACAGATCCAGCTGCGGCCCATTCGTCGGCGCGAAGTCTGCGTGCCCCCCTTCGGTCGGAATCGCTTCGTAGTGGTCGTGCTGCCAAACGAGGATGCCAACCCCAAGACCGGTCCCGGCGCCGATTACCGCCCGCGGCGCCTGCGCGATCTCGCTGCCTTCCTGAAGCACCGCAAGGTCGCCGGACCCCAGCGCCTCGATACCATAACCCACGGCCTGGAAGTCGTTGATCAGGCGCACCCGCGTGATGCCAAGCCCGTGCGCCAGGACCGCGGTATCGACGTCCCACGGCAGATTCGTCAGTCTTGCGCACTGGCCGGTACTGACATCGACGATCGGCCCGGCGACTCCGAAACACGCGCTATGCAGGGAAGCCACCGCCGCAGCACCGGCCGTGCCGAGAAACTCCCGGATCATGGGCAGCAGGCCGTCGTACTCGGCGCTTGGATAGTGTCCCTGCGCGAGGACACGGCACGCGCTCACGCCGACATCGGCAATCTCAAGCAGTGTCTTGGTACCCCCGATGTCACCCGCCAACACTCGCATGCCCACACCCCTTCGACTTATGCGTATTTCGCACCGACGCGCGGCCATGATCCTGATCGAGGCGGGACGGACCCCCGCCGGATGGCCGAAGTCCCGGAAGCACCATCAAAAAACCGACCACCTTACCCAGACTTTCGCTGAGCCGGTGGGCGCGTTCATTATCGCGCATCATCGCGGGCATTGCATCCCATTGTTTCGTAACTGATACCGGCCGAAGGCCACGCGCGATCCAATCCAACACATCCGTTCCGCACCGGCCCTGCGCCGCGCTGCGGGTGCACAAATTATGGTGCACTTCTATAGCTGGGCATGGCCGCCACCCAGCTATTGACTTCATTCAATATTTCCATATTATTTGAAATATGGAAATAAAAACGGCAGCGGCCGCACTCTCCGCCCTGGGCCATGCCTCGCGCCTGGCAGTATTCCGCGCCCTCGTACAGGCCGGGCCTGCCGGGCTGGCAGCTGGTAAAGTCGGCGAGGTCACCGGCATCGCGCCCTCTTCTCTGTCTTTCCATTTCAAGGAGTTGGCACATGCCGGACTCGTCAGTGCCCGACAGGAAGGGCGGTACGTGATCTACGCCGCACGGTTCGAAGCCATGAACGAGCTGCTGGCCTACCTCACCGAGAACTGTTGCGGCGGGAATCCCTGCCTGCCCATGTCCGACCCGGTTTGTGGTGGGGCGTCGTCTCCCGCCACCACCGGGAAGGGTTCGGAATGATGGCCCGGGACAGTTCCGTACGCTGCGGTCCGGTTGCGGCTGGCAACCGGGACCGGGGCATGCCGACCTGCATTGCGCAGACCTTCTTCGGACCAGGGAAGATCGTCCGGTGATCCCGAAATTCCGCAACGTGCTGTTCCTGTGCACGGGCAACTCGGCGCGCAGCATCCTGGCCGAAGCCACCCTGAACGCGCTGAGCGATGGACGCCTGCGCGCCTACTCGGCTGGCAGCCGGCCGGCCGGCCAGATCAATCCGTTTGCCGTGGAGATCGTCCAGCGCATGGGCTGGCCCACCGAAGGATTACGCAGCAAGTCCTGGGACGAGTTCGCCCAGGCGGGCGCACCGCCGATGGACCTGATCATCACGGTCTGCGACTCGGCCGCGGCGGAAACCTGCCCGGTCTGGCCGGGACGGCCGGCGACTGCCCACTGGGGCATGCCGGATCCAGCGGCCGTGCCAGGCAGCGTGCAGCAAAAGCGCCGCGCTTTCCGGGAAGCTCATACGCTGCTGCGCGGGCGTATCGAAATGTTGCTCGCGCTGCCGCTCGCGGAGCTGGATTCGGTTTCACTGGCGCAGGCACTGCGGGCGATTCCGGCACGCCTCGACGGGGACCGGACTGCACCCGGTGGGACGGAGGACTGGGCGTGAGCGTGCCATGCGAAACTGCTGACCGCGCCGTTGCCGGCGGGATCCTGTCACGGTTCGAGCGCTACCTCAGCCTGTGGGTGATCCTGTCCATTGCCGCCGGGATCGTTCTCGGAAAGCTTGCTCCGCGGGCTTTCGCCACGCTCGCGGGGCTCGAGATCGCCCAGGTCAACCTGCCGGTGGCGGCGCTGATCTGGGTGATGATCGTGCCGATGCTTGCCAAGGTCGACTTCAGTGCCCTGCACGAGGTACGGCGTCACGGCCGCGGTATCGCCGTGACTCTCGTCGTCAACTGGCTGATCAAACCCTTCTCGATGGCGCTGTTCGCCTGGCTGTTCATCCGCCACCTTTTCGCCCCGTTGCTGCCGGCGGGGCAGATCGACAGCTATATCGCCGGTCTGATCCTGCTGGCTGCCGCGCCCTGCACCGCGATGGTGTTCGTCTGGAGCCGCCTGTCTGGCGGCGATGCGCTGTTCACCCTGAGCCAGGTCGCGCTCAACGACACAATCATGGTGTTCGCCTTCACGCCCATCGTCGCCTTGCTGCTGGGGCTGTCGTCGATCTCCGTGCCGTGGGCAACGCTGACGACGTCGGTGCTGGTCTATCTGCTGGTTCCGCTGGCCATCGGCCAGGGCGCGCGCCGCATTCTACTGGCACGCGGTCCCGCCCGCTTCGACGCCGCGATGCATGCGCTCGCCCGGCCATCGATGGTTGCGCTGCTCGCTACCCTGGCACTACTGTTCGCGTTCCAGGGCACCCAGATCCTCGCGCAGCCGCTGGTGATCGTCCTGCTTGCCGCGCCGATCCTGGCACAGGTGGTGCTCAACGCCTCGCTCGCCTACCTGGCCAATCGCGCCCTGGGCGAATCCCATGCGATCGCGTGTCCCTCGGCATTGATCGGCGCATCCAACTTTTTCGAGCTCGCGGTGGCCACCGCCATCGGACTGTTCGGCCTGAACTCCGGCGCAGCGCTGGCCACCGTGGTCGGAGTGCTGATCGAAGTGCCGGTCATGCTTGCAGTGGTGTGGGTGGTCACCCGCACCCGCCGCTGGTATGAAGCCGGCGACGGCTCATCGGCACGCAGCAAGATCTGACGGCATCCG
>JAJXTQ010000241.1 GCA_021783685.1 Pseudomonadota bacterium
CGGGACTCGCGGCAGGGCCCGTCACGGCGAGCCGGCAGGTCCGTTTGCTGCCGGATACGGAGCTCGGCGCCATCGGCGCCGAGACCTTCGATCTGATCGTGTTGCCGGGTGGCGCCGAGGGGGCCCATCGGCTGGGTGAAGACGGCCGACTGGCAACCCTGCTCCGGCGCCAGATCGGCGAAGGCCGACTGGTCGCCGCCATCTGCGCAGCCCCGACCGTGCTGGCGCAGCTGGGATTGCTGGATCATCGCCGGGCCGTGGCCTACCCCGGATTCCTCGAGCCACTCCGCGTCCCGGGGCTGGTACTCGATCCGGCCGCCACGCTGATCATCGATGGGCCTGTCATCACCTCACGCGGGCCCGGCACCGCCATGGATTTCGCGCTGTGCCTCATCGAGTGCCTGACCGACAGGGTGACCCGCGACAAGGTCGAGGACGCTCTGCAGCGGCCGGCCGCGCACCGGCACGATCGGCCGACGACCGGCTGAGCCCGGGGCGCGACATTTCGTCGCAGCCGCCACTCGAGCGATCCCCTTATAATCCGCACATGAACGCCCCCCTGCGCATTCCCGGTTCGGCGCACGTGCCAGCCAACAATTTGCGCCGGCTGATGCTGCTGCGAACCACGGCGATCGGCGGACTGGCCCTCGTGGTCGGAATGACCCAGTGGCTCCTGGGGCTCGGCATTCCGCTGGGCCTGCCGCTGTCGATCCTGGCGGTGATGGCACTGGACAACCTCGACGCGTGGCGGTTGACGCGGCGCGCAGCGCCCGTCACGCGGACGCGGTTCCTCCGTCACCTGCTGGTGGACATCGCGGGCCTCACCGCCGTGCTCTATGTCACGGGCGGTCATGCCAATCCCTTTGCCTCGCTCTATCTGCTGCCCCTGGCGGTGGCCGCCTCGACCCTGCCGGCGCGGGACACCGGCACCCTCGCGCTGGCCAGCGTGGCCTGCTACACGGCCCTGATGTTCTGGAACGTTCCCTTGCCGCATCCGGCGGGCATGGCGCACGACAATTTCAGTCTGCACCTGGTGGGCATGTGGGGCAGCTTCGTCCTGGCGGCCGGCGTCATGGCCTTCTTCGTAGCCGCCATGGCCGATGAGCTGCGCGAACGCGAGGAAGGACTGGCGCGTGCCCGCGAGGCGGCCTTGCGGGACCAGCAGGTGGTGGCGCTGGGCGCGCTGGCCGCCGGCGCGGCGCACGAGCTGGGCACGCCGCTGTCGACCATGACGCTGCTGGTCGATGAACTGCGGGAGCGATGTCCGGCGGAGGCCGACGTGCAGGACGATCTGGATCTGCTCAAATCCCAGGTGTTGCGCTGCCGCGAAAACCTGACGCGGATCCTGGCCGCCGGCGGCGAACTGCGGGGTGAAGGCGCGAGCGCGGGCCCTGTCGATCGGTTGATCGCACAGGCGCTCGCCCGCTTCGCCGCGTTGCGGCCCGATCATGTCGTGCATCAAAAATGGGGGAAACCCGCTCCGGGTCCCAAGCTGGTCATCGAGGAGACGTTGATCCAGTCGCTGGTCAGCCTGTTCAACAACGCCGCCGACGCCAGCCCGCGACCCATCGATCTCGCGATCGATTGGGATGCACTGTGGCTGCACCTGTCGATCCACGATGAGGGCGCCGGGGTTTCACCCGAACTCGCCCCCCGCCTGGGCCAGATGGGTGCCAGCGACAAGGCGGGCGGCCATGGGCTGGGACTGTTTCTGGCGCAGAGCGTGATCCAGCGGATGGGCGGGAAAATGACGCTGGAGTTTGCCCAGGGACGGGGGAGCTGCGCGCGAATCACCCTGCCCCTGCTGTCACGAAACGCGGTGCGAGAGACCGAGGATGCCACACCAGAAAGCTTCCGAACCCAGCCTGCTGCTGGTCGATGACGATGAAGTGTTCGGGTCCGTCATGGCTCGCGCCCTGGGCCGCCGGGGCTATGCGGTGCATTGGGCGCAGACGGGCACGCAGGCACTGCAACTGGCGCGACAGCACCGGCCGTCCCATGCCGTACTCGACCTGCGCCTCCTGGAAGGCGAATCGGGGCTGAACCTGATCGGGCCCTTGCGCGACATCGAGCCCGGTATCCGCATCGTGGTGTTGACGGGATACGCGAGCATCGCCACCGCCATCGACGCCATCAAGCTGGGCGCGGCCTACTATCTGCCCAAACCGGTCGACGCCGATGCCATCGTCCGCGCCTTCGGTCATGCCCCGGGCGAAGCGCCCGCGCCCCAAGCGCCGGGCGAACCCGAACCGCTGTCGGTGCGCCGGCTGGAGTGGGAACACATCCAGCGCGTGCTGACCGAGCATGGCGGCAACATTTCCGCCGCGGCGCGCAGCCTGAACATGCACCGCCGCACCCTGCAGCGCAAGCTGGGCAAGCGCGCCATCAACCGCTGAGCGGCGCCTCCTGGATCGCGAGCTCGGTGCGATAGCGCTTGGCGTTGTGCGTGTAATGCTGCGCGCTCAGCGCCAGCATCTGGATTTCCGGCGGCGTGAGCGGACGCACCACCTTGCCCGGCGAGCCCATCACCATGGAACCGTCGGGGATCTGCTTGTTCTCGGTGATCAGCGTATTGGCGCCGATCAGGCAGTTCTTGCCGATGACGGCGCGGTTGAGGATCACGGCGTTGATGCCGATCAGGCTGTTGTCGCCGATGGTGCAGCCATGGAGCATGACCTTGTGACCCACCGTCACATTGCGGCCGATGGTGAGCTTGATGCCCGGATCGGTGTGCAGCACGGCGCCGTCCTGGACGTTGCTGTTTTCGCCGATGGTGATCACCTCGTTGTCGCCGCGCAGCACGGCGTTGAACCAGACGCTGGCGTTCTTTTCCAGGACCACCGAGCCGATCAGGACCGCCGTTTCAGCGATGTAGTTCTCGCCATGGCACACCACCTCGCGCGTTCCGATGCGATAGAGCATGTCTCCCTCCTTGGATTGGCCGGGGCCCGGTGGCCGCGGCGGTGTGCCCAGCATAGTCACGCCCGCGGCTCCGGTAAAATGCGGGTATGCCGGATCGCCCGCTTCCCGCCGCTGCGCAATGCGCGTTCGATGCCCATCCAGCCGGCGGGCTGACGCTCGCCCATGACGCCGGCGGCTGGTCGTTGCAGGATCAGGGTGGCGCGCTCGGACCCTTGCGGGTGGATTTCGCGTCGGGCGCACTCGCCTACCGCCGCGCCCACGGAAAGGACCGCCAGCAAGGCCTGGGGCGGGCGGCGGGCCGACCCGTGCGAGGCGAGACACCCGATCTGATCGATGCCACCGGGGGGCTCGGCACGGACGGGTTCGTGCTCGCGCATCTCGGGTGGCAGGTCACCCTGCTGGAACGCTCGCCGGTCCTGGCGACCCTGCTTGCCGACGGTGTGGCGCGCGGGCGGCGCGACGCTGGGGCGAGCGCCATCTGTCGACGCATGCGGGTGTTGCATCGCGAGGCGGGGGCCTACCTGGATCGACTCACGCCCGCCGAACGGCCACAGGTGGTGTATCTCGACCCCATGTATCCGGCCGACCCCCGCAGCGCGCTGCCGGGACGCGAGATGCAGTATCTGCGACGCCTGCTGGGTAACACACCGCCCGATCCGGAGCTGCTGCCGGCCGCATGCCGCGCCGCTCTTCACCGCGTGGTGGTCAAACGCCCCGCGGCCGCCCCGCCGCTGTCCGATATGGCGCCCAGCCATGCGATCCGCATGGGCGGGACACGCTTCGACGTCTACCTGGTGCGGCCCTGAGCGCATCCTCGACGGCCGCCGGGCGGGCCGAGACCCCCGCATCTCAGAAGATCCGCCCCAGGCTCAGGGTGTAGATGTACGGATCGGCCTCGACCTTGACCCGGGCGTCCGAAGCCTGCACCTCGCCGACCACGCCGCCGTCCGTCACCACGTTGGTGATGCGGTTGT
>JAJXTQ010000242.1 GCA_021783685.1 Pseudomonadota bacterium
TTTAACCGCGTTTTAACCGCGATGCGGGGATGAGGTGACATCATGGATGGCAGCGACGCATGGCGGAACCGAGGGGTGGGGAAGTGAATGCCTGACCCGATCAGCTTTCCCGACAGTCCGTTTCGCCTGCACCAGCCGTTTGCCCCCGCCGGCGACCAGCCCGAGGCGATCGCCAAGCTGAGCGAAGGCGTCGAAGACGGGCTGATGTACCAGACCTTGCTCGGCGTCACCGGCTCGGGCAAGACGTACACCATGGCCAACGTCATCGCCAGAACCGGCCGGCCGGCGCTGGTGCTGGCGCCGAACAAGACGCTGGCGGCGCAGCTCTATGCCGAATTCCGCGAGTTCTTCCCGGACAACGCGGTCGAGTATTTCGTCTCCTACTACGATTACTACCAGCCCGAGGCCTACGTGCCCTCGCGTGACCTGTTCATCGAGAAGGATTCGAGCATCAACGAGCAGATCGAGCAGATGCGCCTGTCCGCCACCAAGTCCTTGCTGGAGCGCCGGGACAGCGTGATCGTCGCCACCGTCTCGGCGATCTACGGCATCGGCGACCCGGTCGACTACCACAGCATGATCCTGCATCTGCGCCAGGGCGAGAGGCTCGCCCAGCGCGACGTCATCCGGCGCCTGGCCGAGATGCAGTACGAGCGCAACGACATCGAATTCGACCGCGGCGTCTATCGGGTGCGTGGCGACGTCATCGACGTGTTCCCCGCCGAGAACGCCGAGCACGCGATCCGCATCACCCTGTTCGACGACGAGATCGAATCCTTGCTGCTGTTCGATCCACTCACCGGCCGGGGCAAGCAGAAACTTCCCCGCTTCACCGTCTATCCTTCCAGCCACTACGTCACGCCGCGCGCCACGGTGCTGCGGGCGGTCGAGAAGATCAAGCTGGAATTGAAGGAGCGCATCGAGTTCTTCCAGGAGCGCCAGAAGCTGGTCGAGTGCCAGCGCATCGAGCAACGCACCCGCTTCGATCTGGAGATGCTCGAACAGCTGGGCTTCTGCAAGGGCATCGAGAACTATTCCCGCCATCTGTCCGGGCGCCAGCCGGGCGAGCCGCCGCCGACCCTGATCGACTACCTGCCGCCGCGCTCGCTGCTGTTCATCGACGAGAGCCACGTCACCATTCCCCAGGTCGGCGGCATGTACAAGGGCGACCGCTCGCGCAAGGAGAACCTGGTCGATTACGGCTTCCGCCTGCCCTCGGCGTTGGACAACCGACCGCTGCGCTTCGACGAGTTCGAGAAGCTGATGCCGCAGACGGTGTTCGTCTCGGCCACGCCGGCCGGCTACGAGCAGCTGCATCAGGCCCAGGTGGTCGAGCAGGTGGTACGCCCGACCGGTCTCATCGATCCGGCGCTGGAGATCCGCCCGGCGATCACCCAGGTCGATGACCTCTTGGCCGAAGTCAAGCGCCGCGTGGCCAATGGCGAACGCACCCTGGTGACCACCCTGACCAAGCGCCTGGCCGAGCAACTGACCGAGTTCTACGCCGACAACGGCATCAAGGTGCGCTACCTGCATTCGGACATCGAGACCGTCGAGCGGGTCGAGATCATCCGCGACCTGCGCCTGGGGGTCTTCGACGTCCTGGTCGGCATCAACCTGCTCAGAGAGGGCCTGGACATCCCCGAGGTGTCGCTGGTGGCGATCCTCGACGCCGACAAGGAGGGCTTCCTGCGCTCGGAACGGGCGCTGATCCAGACCATCGGCCGCGCCGCGCGGCACATCAACGGTAGCGCCATCCTCTACGCCGACCGCGTCACCGATTCGATGCGCCGGGCGATCGCCGAGACCGACCGACGCCGCGCCAAGCAGATCGCCCACAACGAGGCGCACGACATCGTCCCGCAGGGGGTGAAGAAGCGCATCAGGGACATGATCGAGAACGCTTACGACAGCGAGGAGATCGGACGCGAACTGAAGGCCGCGAGCGAAGCGGCGCGTTACGATGCGATGAGCGCCAAGGACTTGGCCAGGGCGATCAAGCGGCTGGAGAAGGCGATGCAGGAGCACGCCCGGAATCTCGAGTTCGAACAGGCCGCCGCCGCCCGCGACGAACTTTTCCGCCTGCGCCGTCAGGCCTTCGGCGCCGACCCGCACGACCCCTTGGAACCCGTCGGCTGACGGGCAGAAACGACGATGCGGCCGGACGCGATGTTCAGCGTCCGGCCGCATCGCTGGCGTGACTTACAGCGGGCGGGCGCCGGACTTGGTCTCGACGATCTCCAGCGGCTCGTTGGCGATCACCGGCGCCGGGCGCGGCTTGCGCCCGAGCTGCGGCGCGGGCGTCATCGCTTCCACCTGCGGGCGCGGCTTGGTGCTGCTGGTCTCGACCAGTTGCAGACCAGCCTGCTGCAATGACGCCGACAAGTCTGCCGGCGGTGTTGCGGCGGGCACCTCCGCCTGAACGGCGGGTGCCGGTTGGACTGCCTCGGCGACCGGCTCTGGCAGTTTCACTGCAACGGCCGGTTCGGCCACCGGCGATGGTTCCGCCGCCACGAGCGCATGTAGCGCCGGTTCCATGCTCACCGGCAGCTGTTGGCCGGTGGGCTCAGGGATGGCGGCCTCGGCAGGCGCCGCCGGCGACGGGAGGTGTGCCGCCGAGACGAATTCGGCTGCCTGGACCGGCGCGGGTCGATCAGCGACCAGTTGCTGTTCCGTCATTTCGACTTCGCTAGCCGAGGCTGTAGCGGTCTCGGCAGCGACAGTCGTTGTCTCCTCGCCCGGACGGCGCTCGCGACGACCGCCGCGGCGGCCGCGACGGGCCCGCTGTCCCTCTTCGGGTGCGGCCTCGGCGCCGGGTGCGCTACCGGGTGCCGCTTCCTGACTCGCTGGCGCCGATTCGGCCGGCTTCTGGCGCGGGGCGCGCGGTTGGCGCGGTTCGCGCGGCTCCCTGGGCTCTTTCGCCTCCCTAGGCTCGCCGGCGGGGCGTTCGCTGCGGCTACGGCGGGGTTCGCGCGGGGCCTCGTCTCTCTCGGCCTTTTCACCGCGCTCGGGTTTGACCGGCTGCTGCTGGGGTTCCGTCCGCTGCGGGCGCTCGTTGCGACCGCCCTCGCGCCGGGGCCTGCCGCCGCGTCGTCCCTCGCTGCGGGCTTCGCGCTGCGGCGGCCTCTCGGCCTTGCTCGCAGCGGCAGCAGGAGCGGCTGGCTTGCCGGAGAACCAGGAGAGTATCGTCGCCAGGAAGCCGCGCGGCTCGGTTGCCGATGTCGCCGGTGCAACCGCCTTGGCCTTGGGCTCGACGATCGGTGCTGGCTGCCCCAGGGCGATGCCCTTGACCGCAGCCTCCTGGCGCGCCGGCTTCGCTTCGGTCTGCGCCGAAGGCGGCGTGTAGCCCTCCTCGGCGGGCATCTCGACCATCTTGTAGCTCGGCAGGGAAACTTCCTCCAGGTTGAGCTGGTCGTGACGCAGGCGCACGATCTGGTGGTGCGGCGTTTCCAGGTGAACGTTGGGGATCAGCACCAGATTGACCTTGTGGCGCATCTCTATTTTGGCGATATCGACGCGCTTCTCGTTCAGCAGGAAGGTGGCGACATCGACGGGTACCTGGCAGTGCAGCGCGCCGGTGTTCTCCTTCATCGCTTCCTCTTCGAGGATGCGCAGGATGTGCAGCGCCGAAGACTCGGTGCTGCGGGTATGACCGGTGCCGCTGCAGCGCGGGCAGGGGATGTAGCTGGTCTCGGCCAGCGCCGGGCGCAGCCGCTGGCGCGACAGTTCGAGCAGGCCGAAGCGGCTGATCTTGCCGGTCTGGACCCGGGCGCGGTCGAAATGCAGGGCGTCGCGCAGCCGGTTTTCGACCTCGCGCTGGTTGCGCGTGCTCTCCATGTCGATGAAGTCGATGACGATCAGGCCGCCC
>JAJXTQ010000243.1 GCA_021783685.1 Pseudomonadota bacterium
GCGGCCACCAGGGTCGGGTTGCCGCACATGAAGCCGACGCGCCAGCCCGGCATGTTGTAGCTCTTGGACAGGGTGAAGAACTCCACCGCCACGTCCTTGGCGCCCGGCACCTGCAGAATGGACGGCGCGACGTAGCCGTCGAAGACCAGATCGGCGTAGGCGAGGTCGTGGATCACCCAGATCTGGTGCTCGCGCGCGATGGCGACCACCTTCTCGAAGAAATCGAGGTCCACGCACTGCGCGGTCGGGTTGCCCGGGAAGTTCAGCACCAGCATCTTGGGCTTGGGCCAGGAATTGCGTATCGCCTGGTCGAGCTCGGCGAAGAAATCGATGCCCGGCACCAGCGGCACGTGGCGGATGTCGGCGCCGGCGATGACGAAACCATAGGGATGGATGGGATAGGCCGGGTTGGGCACCAGCACCGAATCGCCGGGGCCGACCGTGGCGAGCGCGAGGTGCGCCAGGCCTTCCTTGGAGCCGATGGTGACGATGACTTCGTCCTGCGGATCCAGATGCACGTCGTAGCGGCGCTGATACCAGTTGGCCATCGCGCGGCGCAGGCGCGGAATGCCGCGTGACTGCGAATAGCGGTGGGTGTCGCCGCGCTGCACGGCTTCCACGAGCTTGTCGACGATGTGCGGCGGGGTGGGCTGGTCGGGATTGCCCATGCCGAAGTCGATGATATCCTCGCCCCTTGCGCGCGCGGCGTTTTTCAGTTCCGTCACGATGGCGAAAACGTAAGGCGGCAGCCGTTGGATGCGGGGAAAATCTTCGATCACTGGGGTGGTCCACTTGGGTGCCCCGGCGCAGGCCGCAGGCGATTTTGTAAAATCGTCAAACGTAAAGATCGCGCGCCGCGCTGTCAATCGCCAGCCGTGCGAGGGGAGGATCATGAAGCTGCATCGGGACAATCCCTATACCCAGAACCGCATTCGCGGCTACGGCCCCGGCGAGATCCGCATCAACGACACGGGCTATCACCAGAGCCTGATCGTCGGGCCGCAGGCCGTCGAACTCGAGGATCTTCCCACCACCGTCGTCGAACTAGAGACGCGCCATCTGGAGCGGCTGCTCGCCCACGCGCCGGAGATCATCCTGCTGGGGACCGGTCCACGGCTGATCTTTCCGCCGCGCGAACTTTTGCTCGCCGTACAGGCGCGCGGCGTGGGGATGGAAGTCATGGACACCGGCGCGGCCTGCCGGACCTTCAACGTCCTGCTGGCCGAAGACCGGGTCGTGGTGGCCCTGCTGCTGCTCGACGGCTGACCGGCCCGGCGCTCGGCCGCTGCGGCTACGCGAGCCCGGCTGCGCGCAACCGGGCCCGCAGCCGATCCATTTCCTCGAGCAGATCGGCGACCAGCGCCGCCAGTTCCGGCTCGGCGTCGAAGTCGCGCTCGATCTGCCGCATGCGGCGCACGCGCGCGATCGATGCGTCATGCAACCGCCACTCCCCCGTCGTCGGCCGCGCCGAATCCGGTGCAATCACGCCCAGTTCGAGGCGTGCAACCAGCCAGCTGCCCTCCACCCGGCACACCGCCGCCACCTGTTCGAGACTCAAGCCATCCTCGCCCAGCGGATCGCCCGTCGGCATGTTGTTGTCCATCATGGGTCAGCTCCTCTGCCGCGGATCGAAGGGGAGTTCGCGCGCCAGGGTCTCGTACAGCTCGCGCGCGCGCGGCGTGTCGGCGGGCGGTGTGACGATGCGGATGTCGAGCAACAGGTCGCCCGGCGGATCCCCGGGCAGGCCCTTGCCGCGCACCTGGAGTTGTCGACCGCTCTGCGCCCCGGCCGGGATGCGCATCTTGACCGAGCCGGCCGGCAGTTCGATGGGAATGACGGCGCCCAGCGCGGCTTCCCATGGCGTTACCGGCAGATCGGTGTGCAGATCGCGCCCGTCGACGCGAAACCGCGGGTGGGGCCTGAAATGCACCTCGAGCAACAGATCCCCGGCGGGCGCGCCGCCCCGTCCCGGATCGCCCTGACCGGCCAGGCGGATCAGCTGCCCATCGCGCACGCCCTTGGGAATCCTGACGCTCAAGGTGCGTGTCTCCAGGCTGCTGCGGCCCTGCGCGTCGAGCCGGGGCGCGCGCAGGGTGATTTCCCGCACGGCGCCGGTGAAGCTGTCCTCGAGGTCCAGCAAGACCTTGGCGTGATGGTCCTGGCCGCGGGCGCGACCCCCCGCGCGGCCATGGGCGCGGCCACCCGTGCGCCCGAACATTTCTGCGAAGAAATCCGAAAAGTCGGCCGTTTCGCGGGCATTGAACCCGCCGCCGGAGAATTCGAAACCCGCATCCCAGCCCGGCGGCGGCCGGAATTCCTGTCCGGCTTGCGCGTCGGCGCCAAGCTGGTCGTATGCGGCGCGTTTTTCGACGTCGGACAGCACGGCGTAGGCTTCGTTGATCTCCTTCATGCGCGCTTCGGCGTCCGTTTCCTTGGAGATGTCCGGATGGTACTTGCGCGCCAGCTTGCGAAAGGCCTTCTTGATCTCTGCCGCCGGGGCGTCCCGCGGCACGCCGAGAACGCGATAGTAGTCCTGATATTGCATGCATCGACTCCAGGCGATCCGTGACGCGGATATGGGTATGGAGCTGATGATATCAAGGGCTTGAAATGCCGCGCCGAGCGCCCATGTTGCATTCATGGCGGCCGCATCAGGCCAGCTTCCGACGAGGAGATGATCCATGATCTACCGCAGTCTTTTGCCGCGTGACCTTTTTGCCGAGTTCGAGCGTCTGCAGAACGAGTTCGATCGGACCATCGGCTTTTCGCCCAGTATCCGCGGCGCCGCACAGCGCTATCCGGCCTTGAACGTCGGCAGCACACCGGCGGCGGTCGAGATTTATGCCTTCGTGCCCGGCATGGACCCCGAACGCATGGAGGTACAGATCGAAAAAGGCGTACTCACCCTGAGCGGCGAACGCTCCCCGGTGCCCGCGCCGGAGCAGGCGATGACGCACATCGGCGAGCGCTTCGCCGGCCGGTTCCGGCGCGTCGTCAGTTTGCCGGACGACATCGACGCAGGGGCGGTCACGGCGCAGTACCGTGACGGCGTACTGCACGTGCGCGTGCCGCGGCGGGAAGCCGCCCAGCCGCGCCGCATCGCCATTCACTAACCGTGGAGGAACGCTCATGAACGATCAGGTTGCGAACCCGCAGACTCCGGCACAGGAGGAGGCCGCCGCACTCCGGCCGGCCGTAGATGTCATCGAGGATGCCGGCGGAATCACGCTGCTGGCGGATTTGCCGGGTGTGCCCAAGGAGGCGCTGGATATCCGGATCGACGGCGATACCCTGACGCTGGAAGCACAGATCGGTTTGTCCCTGCCCGAAGGAATGGAGCCGCATCACGTCGAGGTGGACCTGCTGCGCTATCGGCGGCGGTTCGGCTTGTCCAAGGAGCTCGATGCCGAGCAGATCACGGCCGAACTGGCCCATGGCGTGCTGAAGCTGCGCATTCCCAAGGCCGCGCACGCGCAGCCGCGCAAGATCGCAGTCGCCGTCGGCTGAACGTGCCGGAGGGCGATGGGCTCGACCCACCGTCCTCCCGCCGCGCCGGGCCATTACGGCGCTTCAGCCGAACAGGGCCGCGCCGTTCAATCCCTCGCTTTCCACGATGCGGCGCAGGTGACCCAAGGCCTCGACCTGAATCTGGCGCACCCGTTCGCGGGTGAGACCGATGTCCTTGCCCACCTGTTCCAGTGTGGCGCGCTCATGGCCGTTCAGTCCCAAGCGCCGCTCGATCACCTCGCGCTGCTTGGCGGACAGGCGCGCCAGCCAGCCCTTGAGGCCGTGCCGAAGATCCGTGTCCTGCACGCAGGTCGCAGGGTCGAGCCCGTTTTCATCGGCCAGGGTA
>JAJXTQ010000244.1 GCA_021783685.1 Pseudomonadota bacterium
GTAGGCCGAGAGGCCGTAGGCGGCGCTGGTGCCGACCGCCACCAGCAGGTCCATGTTGCCGCTGCCCGCGCGCAAGGCCTTCCAGCCGGCGCGGTAGAAGCGGGCGCCGAGCCAGAACTGCACCGGTGTCGCCAGCGCCAGCTGCAGCCAGCCCGGCAGCATCCAGTGTGCGCCGGCGAGCTTGGCCAGCATCGGCACGATCAGCGGCAGCGACAGCGCGATCGCCAGCGCCACCGGCCACCAGTCGGGCAGGGCGCGCGCGGGTTCGGCGGCGGCCACGGCGAGCGGCAGCTGTGCGCCATAGCCGGCGCGCTCCACCGCGGCGATCAGCACGGCGGCCGAGGTGCCGCGCGCCAGGGTCACCGTGGCCTTTTCGGTGGCGAGGTTGACGCTGGCGTCGAGCACGCCCGGCACCTTGTGCAAGGCCTTTTCCACCCGCGCCGAGCAGCTGGCGCAGGTCATGCCGCTGATGGCGAGCGTGATGGATTCGGTGGGAACACTGAAGCCGGCCTTTTCGATGGCGCGCTGCACCGAGGCGAGGTCGGTTTCGCCCGAAACCGTCGCGGTCTCGGTCGCCAGGTTCACCGTGGCGTCGGTCACGCCGGGCAGCTGTTTCAGCACCTTTTCCACCCGCGCCGAACAACTGGCGCAGGTCATGCCGCTGATGCCTATGGAGAGGGTGGGGTGGGTCATGGCGGACTCCTGGTGGGTGCGGAGGATGGCACCGTAAACCTTCCCATCATGGGAGAGTCAAGGCGTATGACAAGTTTTGCGCGGCAAGGTGCAGGCCGGCCTTTCCCCCTTGCAGGAAGGCGAAGCCGCCCAGCCGTTGGCCAGTCCGCTCCGGGTCAATCCGCAACCATGCTCCACCCGCAAGCACCCTGCAGGGCATAAAGGGCAGGCCGTGGTTGTCCCCGCAAGGAGGAGGCCATGACTGTAAAGCTGCTAAAGCAGCAACATTCATGCACTAAAGCCGATCAATCGGCAACAACCACGCTCAGCGGCGCACGGTCGTCAGCGGATAATCCTTCGGCAGCAGCACCCACATGCGACCGCGCTGCTTCATGCGGCCGGCGAGTTCGCCGGCCGCGTCGCCGAAGCCCCAGAAGAAATCGGCGCGCACGCCGCCGCGGATGGCGCCGCCGGTGTCCTGCGCCATGACCAGTCGATTCAGCGGCTGCGGCGAGTTGGGCTGGGTGGTGGCGAGGAACACCGGCGCGCCGAGCGGGATGAAGCGCGGGTCGACGGCGATCGAACGGCCGCCGGTGAGCGGCACGCCGAGCGCGCCGAGCGGGCCGCTGAGGTCGCTGGGCAGTTCGCGGAAGAACACGAAGCTGGGATTGCTGGCGAGCAGTTCCGGCAGCTTGCCGGGGTTTTTCGCACCCCAGTCCTTGATGCCCTGCATCGACGCCTGCTCGAGCTTCAGTTCGCCGCGTTCGACCAGCATCTTGCCGATCGACTGGTAGGGATGGCCGTTCTGGTCCGCGTAGCCCACCCGCATGTGCGAGCCGTCGGGCAGCTCGATGCGGCCCGAGCCCTGGATCTGCAGGAAGAACAGGTCGACCGGGTCCTCGGCCCAGGCGATCGGCTTGCCCTTGAAGCCGTTGCCGCCGGCGGCGGCTGCCTCGATTTCCTTGCGTGTGGGGTAGGGCACCACCTTGTTGCCGACAAGCCGCCCGCGCAGGCGCAGGTTCTTCAGCTCGGGGTAGACGCTCGCCAGGTCGACCGCAATGAGATCGTCCGGCACGGCGTAGAGCGGATAGCGCGCCCGTTCGGTGCGCACGCGGTCGCCTTTCAGCAGCGGCTCGTAGTAGCCGGTCACCAGCCCTTCGGCGCTGCCGTCTTCCTGGGTGGCCTGGTAGGGCTGGAAGCGCTGCTCGAAGAACGCACGCGCCGCCGCATTGTCGGGGGCGGGCATCGCCGTGGCTTCGGCGCAGACCGCCCGCCAGGCCGCGCGCTTGACCAGCGTGCTGCAGCTTTGCAGGAAGGCCGCCCAGGCCTCGCTCGCCGCATCGTCCTGCCAGTTCGCCACCGCCGACCAGTTCGCCGGCCTGAGCGTGGGGTAGGGCTGGGCCGGCGTGGGGATCAGCGCGGGCGGAGGTGCAGTCGTCTGGCCGGGGAGGGGCGCCGGCGTGACCCCCGGCGTTTCAACCGGCGGGGTCACCCCGCAGGCCGACAGCAACAGGGCGAACAGCCACGGGCTTGCACGTAAGGACTTCACGGGAGAAGATGGCTCGGGTCAAAAACAGGCTTCGAGTATAACAACGGCGGGAGGGGTGATGGAGAGCCAGGGCTTGGGGTGGCTGCTGCTGGAAGCGGGCATTGCGCTGGGGCTGTTCGTGTTCATCGTGTGGTGGACGATGAGGAAGTGAGCGGGACGAGGAGTTCCCGCGTTGAAAAAGTGGAAAAGTGGACTTTACTTTGGGGAGGCCCCGGCACACTCAAGAACAAGCCGGCGGCCGGCATACCTTCATAGACCAGAGGAGACTCCATGAATGCACTGACTCGGTCGGCGATTTTCGCCATGGCCCTTCCCGCACTTGCCACCCTTTTCACGACGTCGGCCCGCGCGGAAGAGCCGGCGTGCCCCTTCTATGAAAACCGCTCCGGACTGTGCGGCTACTACCACTCCGAAATCAGCCCGGCCGAGGCCTTCGTCCACACGGTGGCCAAGCGCGGCAGCTGGAACACGCCGTCCCGGCAGCCGGTCATCCTCGACGTGCGCAGCACGCCAGAATACAAGGCGGGCCATCCTGAGTTCGCCTACAACGTTCCCTACCCCTATATCCACCAAACCTGCAACGCCGATGGCCGCACGGCTGACGGCGCTTGCAGGACGGGGAAAACGGCGGACATTCCGCAGACCAATGATGACTTCGTACGCTACGTCGAAAGCATCGTGCCGGACAAGAGCACCCCGGTCTTTACCCTGTGCCGCACCGGGGTGCGCAGCGTGGGTGCGGCCAACGTCCTGACCAGTGCTGGCTACACCAACGTGCGCAACATCTGGGAGGGCTTCTGGGGCATCAAGTTGACGGCCCCCAAGACGCAGGCAGACGGAACCATCAAAGTGCTCCCGGTCGACCTCAACCATGATGGCGTGGTGAACGACCTCGACAACAACGGCTGGCGCAACCACCAGAAGCTGCCGTACGATACCCGGCTGCTGCCTAACCTGATCTATCAGCCGATGGCCTATCTGTACGCCTTGGACAACTGATTCAACCTGCAATAAAAAACCCGCCGTAAGGCGGGTTTTTTATTGCATGCGGCCAAGTGGCCATCAATGCAGGACACGCGGCATCGCCAGCGTGAACACGGGAATCTCGGCGTCGAACTTGTTGCCGTCCTCCGCCACCATCTGGTAGGTGCCGTGCATGGTGCCTACCGGGGTCGCCATCGCTGTGCCGCTGGTGTACTCGAAGTGCTCGCCCGGCCGCAGCAGCGGCTGTTCGCCGACCACCCCGAGTCCCTTCACTTCCTGCACCACGTTCTCGGCGTCGGTGATGATCCAGTGGCGCGAGATCAGCTGCGCCGCCACGGTGCCGGTGTTGGAAATGGTGATGGTGTAGGCGAACACGTAGCGGTCCGCCGCGGGGTCGCTCTGCTCGGCCAGGTAGGTCGTGTTGACACTGACGCTGATGTGGTATTTCTTGCCTTCAGCCACGGGTTTGCTCGACGGGATGGAATGGCCGGAGTGTAACGCAAGGGCGTGACTGACTGCTAAAATGCCCGGGTTCACCCAATACAGATCCCGGAGCTCCTCATGACGTACCGCATCGCCCCGTCCATCCTGTCGGCCGACTTCGCCCGGCTCGCCCACGAGCACGATGACGTGCCGGCTTC
>JAJXTQ010000245.1 GCA_021783685.1 Pseudomonadota bacterium
GATCGTCTGATCTTGGTCGCGGCGGATGGCGTTGAGATGTTCCACCACGATGCCCGCCTCGCCGATGACGGTGAGGATCTTGCCCAGGCTGCCGGGCTTATGGGCGGATTCGACGATCAGAATCTCTGGGATTTTCATGGACTTGTCTTCGCAGGTTGGGCGATGCCGGCTCGGGATTTGGGCCGTATGATACCCCGTGGGATGCCCGTCTGCACCCGCGCCGCGTCATTCGGTCACGAGTTGGCCTTTGGCGACGGGGGTGACGGCGCCGCCGACGATGACCTGCATCACGGTCTGTCCGCTGCGTTCCGCGCCGACTTCCAGCGTGCTGAGGCGACCGTGTCCCATGCCGCGCAGGACGGTGAACCGCAAGGGATCGGCCGGTTCCGACAAGGCCATGAAGCTGGCCAGCGCCGGCATCGCCGAGCCGATGGGCGGATCCTCGTTCGGCGCGATGTCCAGACCGAACAGACGCGCTTCCAGACGCAGTGCGCCCTTTTGCTTGGGTCCCGCGGCGGGCGCGATGGCCAGGATCTGCGGCGGCAGGGTGGCGGTCGCGCTGGAACGCACCCAGGCGGCGCGGTCGAAAGCGGCCTGGCGCAGGATCAGCGCATCCTTGAGCGGGACGACGAAGCAGGCGAGCGGCCCGCGCAGGCTCAGCGGGACGTGCCCGGACATGCCGATCACGTCCGCATCGGGCAGGCTCAGGATGGCGGCTATGTCGCGCGGGCTGGGCACATAGGCGTCCACGGCGAGATCGCAGTTCATGCGAAAGGCGCTGTGCACCACGCGCCCATCCTTGCACTGCAGCAGCACATCCAACTGCCCGATCGGCAGCCCGAAGCTGCACTGCAGTTCACCCTCGGCGGCCGGCAGGACGCCCGCCTCGACCAGCACGGCGCCGGCCGCGACCACCGGATGGCCGGCAAAGGGCTGGGGCATGCCGCGTGCGTCGAACAGATGCATCTGCCAGCGCTGGGTGTCCGCTTCGCGTTGCAGGAACACCGCGTCCGCGTAGCCGAATTCGCGGGCGATGCGCCGCATCTGGGCTTCCACCAGCCCCTCTGCGCGCGGAAACACCAGAATGGGCGCGCCCTGATAGGGCGTGTCGCTGAAGGCGTCCACACAATGAAATTCCAGGCCCATCGCGACGACTCCTCCGGAAATATGCTCTACCGAGCAGCAGGATCCATGCCCAACCGGCGTCAGCCGATGTAACCCAGGCTTTCCAGCTTGAGCAAGACGCGCTGTGCCGCCTCGTCCGCCGAGCAATCCCGGGTGTCGATCACCAGCTCGGGCTGTTCGGGCACCTCGTAGGGATCGGACACGCCGGTGAACTCGGGGATCAGGCCAGCGCGGGCCTTGGCGTAGAGCCCCTTGCGATCGCGCGCCTCGCAGACCTCGATCGGGGTCGCCACATGCACCTCGATGAAGCCGCCGCCGGCCTGCACCATGTCGCGCACCTGACGCCGGGTGTCGGCATAGGGCGCAATCGGCGCGCACACGGCGATGCCGCGGTGCTTGGTGATCTCGGCCGCGACGTAGCCGATGCGCAGGATATTGAGGTTGCGGTGCTCCTTGGAGAAGCCCAGCTCGCTGGACAGGTGCTTGCGCACCAGATCGCCGTCCAGCAGGGTGACCGGCCGGCCACCCATTTCCATGAGCTTGACCATGAGCGCATTGGCGATGGTGGACTTGCCGGAGCCCGACAGGCCGGTGAAGAACACGGTGAAGCCCTGCTGGCGCCGCGGCGGATAGCTGCGCTTGAGTTCGGCGACCACCTCGGGATAGGAGAACCACTCGGGGATCTCGGCGCCCTCGCGCAGGCGGCGGCGGAATTCGGTGCCCGAGATGTTCAGCACGGTTTCGCCGGGCTGGATCTCGTTGTCGGGCGCGTACTGGGCGCGGTTCTCGACGTAGACCATTTCCTGGAAGGGCACCATGGTGATGCCCAGTTCGTCCTGATGGCGCGCGACCAGTTCCTGGGCGTCGTAGGGACCGTAGAAATCGCGTCCCTGGCTGTCCTTGCCGGGACCGGCATGGTCGCGCCCGACGATGAAGTGGGTGCAGCCGTGGTTCTTGCGGATGATGGCGTGCCAGAGCGCCTCGCGCGGACCGCCCATGCGCATGGCCAGCGGTAGCAGGCTGAGCTGGGTGGTCTGCTCCGGGTAGCGCTTGAGCAGTTGTTCGTAGCAGCGCACGCGCGTGTAGTAGTCGATGTCGCCCGGCTTGGTCATGCCGACCACGGGATGGATGAGCAGGTTGGCCTCGGCCTCGCGCGCGGCGCGGATGGTGAGTTCCTGGTGCGCGCGGTGCATGGGATTGCGGGTCTGGAAGGCGACGATGCGGCGCCAGCCCAGCTTGTCGAACAGGGTGCGCATTTCGAGCGGGCTGTGACGGCGGCTCTTGAAGTCGTAGTGCGTCGGTGCGTCGAGGCCGTGCACCGGGCCGCCGAGATAGACCGGATGGCTGCGGCGCAGCAGATGCGCAACCCCCGGATGGGCCTCGTCGCGCGTACCGAAGACCGCCTCGCCCTCGGCGCCGAGGTCCGGCTGCCAGCGATCGTCGACGCGCATGACCGCGATCAGCACGCCCTCGGGATCGTGCAGGCCGATCCAGCCGCCCAGTTCGAGCTTGTCGGCGAACGCGGGGTCCACATCGAGCGTGATCGGCATGGGCCACAGCGTGCCGTCGGCCAGGCGCATGCCGGTGAGGACGGCGTCGTAGTCCGCCTGTCCCATGAAGCCTTCCAGCGGCGAGAAGCCGCCGTTGAGCAGCAGTTCCAGGTCGCAGAGCTGACGGGCGGTGAGATTCCAGCCGACATAGTTGCGGGCCTGTTCCCGCATCCGCTGGCGCGCGTCGCCGTCGAGATAGAGTTGCTTGAGCGTGCCGCCGTGGGGAGGGATCAGTTCGGACATCGGTTTGCCTGTCGGATAGCCTGGGGAAGATGTGGTGTAGCGTCCATCGGTGGGGAACGGCCCGGCAGACGCGCTAGAAAGACCAGATGCGTGGAATCAGGATCAGCGTGACGACCGAGGTGATCAGCGTCAACGGCACGCCCAATCGTACATAGTCGATGAATCGGTAGCCACCCGGGCCCATCACCATGAGATTGGTCTGATAGCCCATGGGCGTGGCATAGGCAGCCGAGGCGCCCATCAGGATCGCCATGCCGAAGGGCAGCAGGCTCACATCCAGCTGGTGCGCCGTGCTGACCGCGAACGGGAACATGAGCGCGGCCGCCGCGTTGTTGGTGATGATGTTGGTGAGCAGCACGGTCACGGCATAGATCATGATGAGGTTGCCGGTCGGATCGGTGCCGGTGAAGCCCATCAGCGCATCGGTGACCGCGCGCGCCGCGCCGGTCTTCTCCAGCGCGGCGCTGAGCCCGAAGGAGGCGCCGATGACGATCAGCGTGGGCCAGTCGATGCTGCGTCGGGCGGTATCGCCGCCGACGCAGCCCGACGCAATCATCAGGCCGGCGGCGAGCAGGGCGGCTTCCAGCATGCTGAACAGCCCGAAGGAAACACTCAGGATCATGCCCAGCATGATCAGGACCGCGCGGCGGGCGTGCTCATGGCGCGGCGGGCTGGAATCCTCGATGCGGCGCACCAGCAGGAAGTCGCGCGAGTTGCGGTGTTCCTCGAAGAAGTTGGGGCGCGCCTCCAGCAGCAGCGTATCGCCGCGTTCCAGCTCGATGTCGCCGACTTTCTGATCGAGGCGCTCACCGCTGCGGGCCACGGCGATGACCACGGCGTTGTAGCGCGTGCGGAAACCGACGTCGCGGATGCTGCTGCCGGCCAGCGGTCCGCTGCCGGAGACCACGGCTTCCACCAGGCAGCGG
>JAJXTQ010000246.1 GCA_021783685.1 Pseudomonadota bacterium
CGGGAGCTTGTCGAGGCGGGGAGAATGGCCCACCGTCTCGAGCGCTCGGCCCAGACGCTTGAGCGGGCGCTGGATCTGCCAGAGCAGGATCATGCCGCCGGCAAAGAACACCCCGAAGCCGACCAGCATTACCAGGCGCAGCGAAGCGCCGCGATTCGAGCGCACCGGCGGCATGGGCATCAGCAGCCATTGCCCGGAAGTCGATGGCCGGCGCAGGCGTATCCACAGTCCGGGCGCGGGCCGGAGCACCGGAATGAGCTCGATCTTGCGCCCCATTTCAGCGGCCAGATGCGTGCGCAATTGCGTCACGAAGCGCTGAATGCCGGCAGGAACCCTAGCCTCTGCGGCGGGCGGTTTTTCGGCAATGCGCAGTCCGCTCAAGGGCGGCAGTTCGGCGTCTGGGCGGCTGTCCAGCAACTCCTCGATCAACTGCACCCGTTGCGCGACAAAGCGAGCGATATTGGCGTCCCGGGTTTCTTCCAGATGCGCCAGGAAGAGAAAGTACATCGTGCCATAACTCGCGCCCAGCGCCACCAGCAATACCAGGGCGAGGCGCGCGTAGAGCGAATCGGCAAACCGCCTCATGCCTCGACCTTGCCGTTGTCCGGCACGAAGACATAGCCGAAGCCCCACACCGTCTGGATGTGATGCGGCTTGCCCTGATCCGGTTCGACCAGCTTGCGCAGACGGGAAATCTGCACATCGACGCTGCGGTCGAAGGTTTCCGAACTCGGTCCGCGGGCGAGTTCGAGCAGGCGCTCGCGCGTCAGCGGCTGGTGGGGATGCTTGACGAAGGCGGAGAGCAGCGCGAATTCGCCGGAGGTGAGCTCCACCTTGAGTTCCCCGCGCCAGAGCGTGCGCGTGGTCAGATCGAGCCGGCATTCGCCGAAGCGCACCGTATTGCCGTCCGCGATCGGCGTCCCCGGCGGCAGGGGCGCGCGCCGGCGCAGCACGGCCTGGATTCTCGCCGTCAGTTCGCGCGGCAGAAACGGTTTGCCCAGATAATCGTCGGCGCCCAGTTCGATGCCGACGACCCGATCGATGGGATCGCTCTTGGCGGTCAGCATGATGATCGGAATATCGTCGCCCGCCGCCCGCAAACGTCGGCAGATCTCCAGCCCATCGATCCCCGGCAGCATCAGGTCGAGGACCAGCAGATCCGGCCGCTGGCGGGTGAGCCGGCGTTCCAGATCGCGTGCGTCGGGGAGGGCGCGCACCTCGAAGTCATTTTGACCGAGGTATTCAACCAGCAGCTTGCGCAATTCCGGGTCGTCATCGACGACCCAGACACAGGGTATTCGGCTCATGACGGAAGTTTAACTTCAAGACCGGACCCGGCCGGCGCACGATTTATTACCAGGTGTTACCGGCGCTCAGGCTATCAGCTTTCGGCTAACATGGCCGCTGAAATCCAGCCGGCCGCCACGCAAAATTCGATGATCCACGCCCCGCCGCCTGTCCCCATCTCCGCGCTGCCGCCGTCCGCCGGCGAGATCAAGCCGCTGATCGGCCTGCCCGCACTGATGCGGATGGCCGCCTCGGGCAAGGGTGAAGATCTCGCCGGCCTGATCGAGCGTGCGGCGGCCAACGCCAATCCCGCTCACATGCTGATGGACCTGTCGATGATCTGTCAGCTGCTCGGCGATCGGAACATCGGTCTGGAGATGCAGGCCAAGGCGATCGCGCTGCAAGCGCTCTATCGGCTTCCGGGCGCCGGCGGCGAGGTCGGAATCAGACTGCTCGTCATCACCTGCCCCGGTCCGATGATGGACAACACGCCGGTCGAATTCCTGTTGGAGGAGTCGGACGTTTCGCTCGATCTGCTCTATCTCGGAGCGGACCTGCCGCTGCCGCCCAGCCTGACAAGCGCGCTGCCCGATCACGACCTGCTGTTCATCTCCGTATGCCAGGCCGAGCACAATCGCGCGCTGCTCGATGAGCTCGAACGCCTGGCCGCGTCCTGGCCACGGCCGGTGTTGAACGCGCCCGACAAGATCGCCCGTCTGTCCCGGGACGGTGTCAGCGTCAGGCTCAGATCGATACCCGGACTGCTCATGCCGTGCACCGCCCGCGTCGATCGGCTGACCTTGGCGCAGCTCAGCCGCGGCGAGCGAACGATGAACTCCATCATCGAGGGCGGCGACTTCCCGGTCCTGATTCGACCGCTCGACTCCCACGCCGGTCGGGACCTGCTCAGGCTCGACGGCGCCGAAGACCTGACCGCCTATCTGCGCACCGTCACGACAGACGATTTCTACCTCTCCCGGTTCGTCGATTACCGCGATCCGGATGGACAATACCGGAAATACCGGATCGTCCTGATCGGAGGCCGCGCATTCGCCTGCCATATGGCCATCTCGGCGCACTGGATGGTCCATTATCTGAACGCGGGGATGGCGGAGAGCGCCGCCAAGCGCGCCGAGGAAGCGGCATTCATGAGCGGCTTCGACGAAGGTTTCGCGCGCCGCCACGATGCCGCCTTGCAGGCCATCGCCGGACGCTTCGAGCTCGACTATCTGGTCGTCGATTGCGCCGAGACCCAAGATGGGCGCCTGCTGGTTTTCGAACTCGACAACAGCGGTTTCGTCCATGCGCTGGATCCGGTCGATGTTTTCCCCTACAAGCAGACCCAGATGCGCAAGGTGTTCGCCGCTTTTCGGGCGCTGCTGTCCGCTGCGCTGGAGCGCGGACGAAGCAACATTTGTTTACAAAATGACGGCCCGCTGTAAGAGTGGGAAATAATCCCTTCGACTGTGCTTGCTATCCTGTCGCCATGTTCGAGATCGGCGCTACGCCTTTACGAAAGGAGACGCACATGAACCGTACGAGAGCGACGCTGCTGGCCTTGGTGGTGGCGGTATCGGCGGCATCGTTGCCGGCCTGGGCCGATCGCGGCGGCGATCGCTTTCATGGCGACCGCGGCTGGCACGGCGATTTTCGCGGTGACCGCGGCGACGACCATGGCGACGACCATTTCGGCGTGGGACTCGGTCTGCTGTTCGGCTCGGCCCTGCTCTGGTCGGCGCTGCAGCCCAGCAGCACGTATTACGCTGCCCAGCCCGTCTACAGTTACAGCCCGCCGGAGTATTATCCGGCGCCCGCGGTCGTCACCCAATACGTCCAAACGCCCGCGGTCTGGCTGCCGCCGCCACCTCCGTCCGCAGCGCCGGACAGCCAGGTCTCCGACGGGCAGTGGTGGTATTTCTGCGACAAACCCAAGGGCTACTACCCTTACGTGAAACGATGCCAGGTGGGATGGGAAAAGGTTTCCCCGGCCCCTTCCGGGCAATAAGATAGAAAGGACCTGAACACATGAAACGCACCTTGCTCATCGCGGCCTTGCTGCTTCCTCTGACGAGCATGGCCGAATACCGGGAACGGCCCTATGCTCCGCTGCCCCAGTCGTCCGACGTGATCCAGGACAGCACCGAGTTCGCGCGGGTGCTGAATTCCAAGCCGATTCCGGGACCGGTCGTGCCCCGCCAGGTCTGCTCCCAGGTGGCGGCTCCGCCTGCCCCCGATCACAATACTGCCGGCGCCGTCCTCGGCGGACTGACCGGCGCCTTGCTCGGCTCGCGCTTCGGCGGCGGCCACGGCAAGGATGCCACCACCATCGCCGGCGCCGTTGCCGGCGCGATGGTCGGCGACCGCGTCGGCTCGGGTGACGCCGGTCCCCAGCAGGAGTGCCATACGATCTACGAGGCCGGCCCGCCCGCCGGCTACCGGGTGACCTACGAATACCAGGGCAAGCTGCTCACCACCACCACGGCGGTGCCGCCCGGTCAGTTTCTCAAGGTGCGCAAGCTGATCACGGTGGAATAGCCGAGAAGCGGGTAT
>JAJXTQ010000247.1 GCA_021783685.1 Pseudomonadota bacterium
CGCACCGCCCGCTTCTTTCTCACGTCCCAGCTCACCCCGCTGATCGCGCTGATCGCGGCGCTGCTGGGCCTGTTCGCCATCCTGGTCACGCCGCGCGAGGAAGAGCCGCAGATCAACGTGACCATGGCCAACGTCTTCATTCCCTTCCCCGGCGCCTCGGCGAAGGACGTGGAAGCGCTGGTCGCCACGCCGGCCGAGCAGGTGCTGTCGCAGATCGCCGGCATCGAGCACATCTATTCGGTTTCCAAACCCGGCATGGCGGTGCTGACCGTGCAGTATCTGGTGGGCCAGGACCGCACGCAGGCGCTGGTGCGGCTGTACGACACCATCCAGGCCAACCGCGACTGGGTGTCGCCCGAACTCGGCGTCGGCGAACCCATCATCAAGCCGCTCGGCATCGACGACGTGCCCATCGTCACCGTCACCCTGTGGACGCGCGACGAGAATCGCGGCGCCTACGAACTGGAACAGGTGGCGCACGCCGCTGAAATCGAGCTGAAGCGCATCGCCGGCACCCGCGAAGTCACCACTGTCGGCGGCCCCGGCCGCGCCGTTCGGGTGCTGATGGACCCCGACCGCATGGCGGCGTTCGGCGTCTCGGCGCAGGACATCCGCGACGCGCTGCAGGTGTCCAACGCCGCGCAGCCGTCCGGCACGCTGGTGTCGAACAACCAGGAAATCCTGGTCCAGACCGGCACCTTCCTCACCGGCGCCGACGACGTCAGGCAGCTGGTGGTCGGCGTCGCGCAGGGCCGCCCGGTTTACATGAGCGACATCGCCCGCGTCGTTTCCGGCCCCGACCAGCCGGCACGCTACGTCTGGCACGGTCCCGGTGCGGGCGGCCCGCATCAGGTTGACCAGGGACAAACCTACCCGGCGGTGACGCTGGCCATCTCCAAGAAAGCGGGCGAAAACGCGGTCGACGTCGCCGAAAAGGTGATCGAGCGGGTGAACTCGCTGCAGGGCAGCGTGCTGCCCGAGGGGGTGGAAGTCAGCGTCACCCGCAACTACGGCGCCACCGCCGACGACAAGGCGAAGAAGCTGATCCAGAAACTGATCTTCGCCACCGCCTCGGTGGTGCTGCTGGTGCTGTTCGCCATCGGCCGCCGCGAGGCGCTGATCGTCGGCGCGGCGGTGCTGCTGACGCTGGCGGCCACGCTGTTCGCCTCGTGGGCGTGGGGTTTCACGCTCAACCGGGTGTCGCTGTTCGCGCTGATTTTCTCGATCGGCATCCTGGTCGACGACGCCATCGTGGTGGTGGAAAACATCCACCGCCGCATGGGGCTGGATCACGACGGCCTCGAAGCCATCATTCCGCGCGCGGTCGACGAGGTGGGCGGCCCGACCATCCTCGCCACCTTCACCGTGATCGCCGCACTGCTGCCGATGGCCTTCGTCTCCGGCCTGATGGGGCCGTACATGAGCCCGATCCCGATCAACGCCTCGATCGGCATGCTGATCTCGCTGGCGATCGCCTTCATCATCACGCCCTGGCTGGCGCTGAAGCTCATCAAGCAGATGGCGCACGGCGCCCCCGAAGCGGGCGACAACAAACTCACCGCGTTCTTCCGCACCCGCCTGACACCCTTCCTGCGCGGCACCGAGGGGCGTGGCGCGCGCCGCAAGCTGTGGCTCGGCATCGGCATCGCCATCCTGCTGTCGGTCGCGCTGCCGGTGGTGCAGCTGGTCATCATGAAAATGCTGCCGTTCGACAACAAATCCGAGTTCCAGATCATCGTCGACCTGCCAGTCGGCACGCCGCTGGAAAAAACCGCCCAGGTGCTCAGCGAAATGGGCGCGGCGGTCGCGCAGATGCCTGAAGTCACCGACTATCAGGCCTATGCCGGCACCGCGGCGCCGATCAACTTCAATGGCCTGGTGCGGCAGTACTACCTGCGGTCCGGCCCCGAGGTCGGCGACCTGCAGGTGAACCTGGTCGACAAGCACGAACGCGACCGCAAGAGCCACGACATCGCGCAGGCGATCCGCCCGGCGGTCGAGGCCATCGCAAAAAAACACGGCGCCGACGTCAAGGTGGTCGAAGTGCCGCCCGGCCCGCCGGTGATGTCGCCGATCGTTGCCGAAATCTACGGCCCCGATTACGACGCGCAGATGCAGGTCGCCAAGCAGGTGCGCACCGTCTTTGAAAAGACCGATGGCATTGTCGCCATCGACGACACGGTGGAGGACGATGCCAAGCGCTTTGTGCTGCGCGTGCTGCAGAACAAGGCGGCGGTGGCGGGGGTGGCGCAGAAAGACGTCGTCGCAGCGATGAAAATGGGACTGGGTGGCGAGAACGTCACCCCCATCCACGGCAGCGGCGCCAAGTACGAAATCCCGGTGCGCATCACCCTGCCGCCGGAACGCCAGTCGCAGATCGAGGAACTGCTGAAACTCACCGTGCGCGGCAGCGGCGGCAAGCTGGTGCCGCTGTCCGAACTGGTGGAAGTGATGCCGAGCGAGCGCGAGAAGACCATTTACCACAAGAATCTGCTGCCCGTTGTGTTCGTCGTCGGCGACACCGGCGGCACGCTGGATTCGCCGCTGTACGGCCTGTTCGGCATGCGCGGCGACCTCAAGGACACGGCGCTCGTGCAGGGCGGCACGCTGTCCGAAACTTTCATCCGCCAGCCCGCCGATCCCTATGCCGGCTTCAGCCTGAAGTGGGACGGCGAATGGCAGGTAACCTACGAGACCTTCCGCGACATGGGCCTGGCCTATGCCTTCGGACTGATGCTGATCTACATCCTGGTGGTGGCGCAGTTCAAGAGCTATATCACGCCGCTCGTCATCATGGCGCCGATCCCGCTCACGATCATCGGCGTGATGCCCGGCCACGCCCTGCTCGGCGCGCAGTTCACCGCCACCTCGATGATCGGCATGATCGCGCTGGCCGGCATCATCGTGCGCAACTCCATCCTGCTGGTCGACTTCATCAACGAGCAGGTCGCCGCCGGCATGGACTTCCAGGAAGCAGTAATCCAGGCCGGCGCCACCCGCGCCAAGCCGATCGTGCTGACCGGCGCCGCCGCCATGATGGGCGCTTTCTTTATCCTCGACGACCCGATCTTCTCGGGTCTCGCGGTGTCCTTGATTTTCGGCATCTTCGTCTCCACCTTACTGACTCTGGTGGTGATTCCGGTGCTGTATTACGCCGCCAATTTCCGCAAACTTTCTTCTCAATAAAACAGGAGTTTTAGAATGACCGCAGAACACATCGTCCGCATCGTTGCCGGATTTTTCATCCTATTGTCGCTGGCGCTGGCGCACTTTTCCGGCACGGTCGACATGACCCAATTGTCCTGGCTGTGGTTCGTCGCTTTCGTCGGATTCAACCTGTTCCAGTCCGGCCTGACCCGCTTCTGCCCGTTGGACACCGTGCTGAAAAAGGCCGGCGTCCCCCAGGGTTGCGGCCAGTAAACGGCAGGATTGATGATGGATATCCAATTCTTGCAGGACAACTGGATGCTGGTGGCGCTGGCCGTGGTTTCGGGCGCCATGCTCACCTGGTCCTTCATCGGCGGCAAACTCTCCGGCGTCGAGCAGGCCGACACCCTGAAAGCCACCCGGCTCTATAACGACGACGCCCTCGTTCTCGACGTGCGCGAGGACAAGGAATACGCGGCCGGCCACATTCCCAAGGCGAAGCACATTCCCCTGGGACAACTGGCCGGCCGCATCAACGAACTCGACAAGTTCAAGAACAAGCCCGTGCTCGTCACCTGCCGCAGCGGCCAGCGCTCGGCGCGCGCCTGCAGCATGCTGAAAAAAGCCGGTTTCGAGACCGTGTACAACCAGGCAGGCGGCATCATCGCGTGGGA
>JAJXTQ010000248.1 GCA_021783685.1 Pseudomonadota bacterium
AAATGCGGGCGGGTGGCCGCATCCATGCCGCGCCAGGCCAGCCAGGCGATCCAAGCGGGCACGCGCGAGCGCGCATGGATGATGTCCACCTTCTGGTCCAGCAGGAATTTCCGCAGCTTGCCGACGAGCAGCAGGGTCTTGAAGGTTTTCTGGCCGACAGGCCAGGCGAAGTGCTCGGCGCCACCCGCGGTCAGGGGGGCGACCAGCCGCCCGCCCGCCGACATGACCAGCGCACGATGGCCATGCTCGACCAGCGCGTGGGCGATTTCGAGCGTGCCGCGTTCCACGCCGCCGGATTCGAGCGCCGGGAGCATTTGCAGGATGGTCAGTCGGGCTTTTTCTTGTTCTTTTGCCATGTGCGTGTCCGGGTGGCGCAAAGTGTAAACCATCTTGTCATGGCGCACCGCGAACGGCGCGTGGGTGCTCCGTACTAGCTAGAGCGCGGCGCCCCACCTGCGTCCCAGCGCGGCCTGCCAGCGATACGGTGCGGGATCGAGCGCGGGCGTGACGTCTTCCATCAGATCCACCAGCAACTCGGCCGAGGCGGGGGCCATGGTCACGCCGTAGCGGAAATGCCCGGCGTTGATGAACACATTGTCGAAATCCGGGTGGCGGTCGATGACCGGAATGTTGTCGGGCGACCCCGGGCGCAGCCCCGCCCAGTGCCGCACCGGCTGCAAGCCCGCCAGCGCGGGCAGCAGTTCGGCGGCGTCGCGGTGCAGGCGCTGGCGCGTGGCGTCGTCGGTGGTTTTGTCGAAGCCGGCATCCTCCACAGTGCTGCCGACCAGCACATGGCCGTCGCGGCGCGGGATCAGGTACAGGCCGTTGCGATACAGCACGGTTCCCAGCGCGCCGGGTTGCAGCCTGAACAGCAGCATCTGCCCACGCATCGGCCGGATGTGCGGCGTGGCCGCCAGCCCGGCCAGGCCGAGGCCGGCCCATGCGCCGGTCGCCAGCACCACGCTGTCGGCATGGAAGGGTGCGCCTGCGGCTTGAACCACCGTGACACGTCCCGCCTGTGCCAGCACGCCCGTGGCGGGGCAGTGCTCGTGGATCGTGCCGCCCGATTGCACCACCGCCGCGCGCATCGCCGCCACCAGGCGGGGGTTGCGCGCCTGCGCCACGTCGGGCAGCCAGAGCTGGTTGGCTTGGAGGGCTTGGAGTGGCCGGGGCAGCGCAAGCGGACAATCCCGCGTCGCCGCCATCGCGTGTTCCCCGCACCAGGCCAGCGCCCTGTCCGGCGCCGCCACCTCCAGCGCCAGCATGCCGCAGCGCCAGAACTCCGCATCCCGCCCCGATGCCGATTCGATTTCCGCAACCCAGCCGGCGTAGGCGGCCATCGAGCGCAGCGACAGGGCGGAGACCGCCTCGCCGTAATCCCACGGCAACAGCGGCGAGAGTATCCCGCCGCCTGCCCAGGATGATTCGCCGCCCGCCTGGCCGCGATCCAGCACGGTGACGTCGTGGCCGCGCTGCAGCAGGGCGAGCGCCACGCTCAGGCCGGATACCCCGGCGCCGACGATCAGCGTGCGCCCGGCCATGCCCTGGCTCCTTCCGGCGCGGCGTGAAAACAGATTTTCTTCATCGCGCAATTCTAGGGGGGATTGCTCCGGCTCGCCACGCCGTGGGCCCTCCGCCGACTTCAGAAATTGCGCCACGTGCCGTAATAGGCGGATGGCGCGTCCTGGGCGACAGGCCGTGAGGCAAGGCGGTCGTCCGCCTGTTCCGCCAAAGCCGCCAGTCGTCGGTCAGCCGTGGCGGCTTGCTTGCACGGCGATTAGGATGCAGGGCATATAAAAGGGAAGAGACATGAAGTCAGGCAGACAAACCGGATTCACCCTGATCGAACTGATGATCACGGTTGTGATCATCGCCATCCTGGCGGCGATCGCGATGCCGGCCTATCAGGAATACGTGAAGCGCGGCAACCGTGCCGCCGCCGAGTCGGAGATGATGGCCATCGCCAACCGCGAGCAGCAGTACCTTCTGGCCAATCGTTGCTACACCGACCTGAACACGCTCGGCTATGTTCTTCCCACCGAGCTCACCGGCAAATACACCCCCGGCATCGCGGGTACCGTTGCGGCGGGCAGCTGCACGGGCATGCCCAATTTCACCATCACGTTCGCTGCAGCCGGCATTCAGGCAAGCGACGGCGATCTCGTGCTGACCAGTGAAGGCGTGAAGACCCGGGCGGGAGATCCGACGAAATGGTAAGCGCTCTCGCACTTTCCCGGCGTGGCCAGCGCGGCACCTCCCTGATCGAGGTGCTGGTGACTATCGTCATTCTCGCCATCGGTTTGCTCGGGCTGGCCGGCCTGCAGGCTCGGCTGCAGGCCTCCGAAATGGAGGCCTATCAGCGTTCGCAGGCCCTGATTCTCTTGAATGACATCGGGAGCCGCATCAACGCGAATCGCGCCAATGCGGCTTCCTATGTCACCGGCGCGACCTCGCCGCTGGGTGCCGGGATGACCTGTCCTACCGCCGGCACCGACCAGCTGAGCACCGACCTTGCCGAGTGGTGCGAGGCCTTGCAGGGCGCGGCGGAAACCTCCGCGACGGCCGGCAAGGTCGGCGCCATGCTCGGCGGGCGCGGCTGCGTCGAGACGACCAATACCCCCGGCGAATATCTGGTGACCGTCGCGTGGCAGGGCTTGACCCCCGTTTCCGCGCCCGTTCCCGCCTGCGGCCAGGGACTGTATGACGGCGGAACGACGTGCACCGGCGACCGCTGCCGGCGCGTCGTGACCACGATCGTCCGCATCGGCAATCTGTCCTCGACATGAAGCGCAATCTGAACGTCTCCTCCGCCCGCAGCCGCGGCCTTTCCCTGATCGAACTGATGATCGCGATTGCGATCGGCATGGCGATCGTCGCCGCGCTGCTGGCCCTCTACCTCAACGTCACGCGCACCAACAACGAGATGGCGAAGATGAACCGCCAGATCGAGAACGGCGGCTTCGCGATCCAGTTGCTGCAGGACGACGTCGAGCATGCGGGCTTCTGGGGCACCTATGTACCGCAGTTCGACGATCTGACCCTGTCCGGGCCGAGTGGGCCGCTCGACGCGCCGACGGCGCTTCCTGATCCGTGCAAAACTCAGGCGAACTGGACCGGCAACGACCTCTCCAATCTCATCGGAATCCCGGTGCAAGGGGATGCCGGAAGCTGCACCGCAGCAGGCGTGGTTGCCAACCAGCAGCCCAACACCGACGTGCTGGTCGTGCGCCGAGCGATGAACTGCGTGGCGGGCTCTGGCGGCAACTGCGAGGGCGACATCGCCAACAAGCTGTATTTTCAGTCTTCGCAGTGCGAGGCGGAATGGTCGGGGCTCGCGCAAAATGGCGGAAGCAACAGCTCCATCGTTTTGAATGCGAGCGCTTCCTCTACGGACCACTACTACGAGGGCGCCCAAATACGGATCATCTACGGAAAAGGCGCCGGGCAGTCGGGCCAGATTACTACCTATACAGCGGCGAACCAGGTCGCTACGGTCAACAACGGAACTGGCTGGACGCCGAGTGTTCCTGGCAACACGATCCAGCCCCCCGACAACACGTCGGTCTATGCATTCGGCCTCGGCTATGTGCTCGGCGTGAGCGATGGCAACCCCGGCGATCCGCCCTTCATCTTCCACAAGCGCGATTGCGTCACGCCGGCCAACAAGCGCAAGTTCGTGTCGGACATCTACTATGTCCGCAACTACAGCACGCCTGGGGATGGCATACCCACGCTGGTGCAGTCGACATTTGACCTGTCCAGCGGCACGCTCCAGCAGCAGTCAGCGCAGGCCCTGATCGAGGGCATCGAGGGGTTCCGG
>JAJXTQ010000249.1 GCA_021783685.1 Pseudomonadota bacterium
CGAGACCGATGGTGAACATCAGAAAAACCACGCCGAACGCCGCCAGTTGCCGAGTCCCGTCCGAGTCGGGCAGGAGATTGCCGGCGTGCGGTCCGATCATCGCTCCGACCAGCAAGTAGCCCAGCACCGGCGGCAGATTGAGCGCGCGGAACAGCGCGATCACCAACACAGCCGAGGCCAGCAGCAGTAGGACGAGTTGCAGGGTGGTGGTCATGAAATAGCAGCGGCGCGGTTATAATTGAGCGGATCATAACTGCATAGCGAACATGAGCCAAACCGGCACCCCCCCCGCCACCCTTGCCCATTCGCGCGCCTTGGACATGGCACGACGGGTGTTGCAAATCGAAGCGGATGCGGTTGCCGCCATGGGCGAACGCCTGAGCGACGGACTCGGTCGCGGCTTTCTCCATGCGCTCGAACTGATCTTGGCCTGCCGCGGCCGGGTGATTGTCAGCGGCATCGGCAAGTCCGGCCATGTCGGCCGCAAGATCGCTGCGACCCTGTCCAGCACAGGAACCCCGTCTCATTTCGTTCATTCCGCCGAAGCCGTGCATGGCGATCTGGGCATGATCACCAAGGACGACGTGCTGATCGCCCTGTCCTACTCGGGCGAAAACGACGAACTGCTGACCATCGTACCGCTCATCAAGCGCCAGGGTGCCCGGCTCATCGCGATCACCGGCAACCCGCAATCCCCGCTGGCCAGAGAGTCCGACGCCCACCTCGACGCCAGCGTCAAGGAGGAAGCCTGTCCGCTCAACCTCGCGCCCACCGCCAGCACCACGGCGGCGCTGGCGCTGGGCGACGCGCTGGCGGTGGCCCTGCTCGATGCCCGGGGTTTTTCGGCCTCCGATTTCGCCCGCTCCCATCCCGGCGGGGCACTCGGTCGTCGCCTGCTGACCCACGTCCGGGACGTCATGCGTCCGGCGCTCACCGTCCCGAAGGTGGCCGAGACCACGCTGGTGCCCGAGGCGATCACCGCCATTTCGAGAGGCGGCATGGGCATGGCCGCCGTCTTGACGGAGGGTAGTGCGCTCTCCGGCATATTCACCGACGGTGATCTGCGCCGCGCCATGGAGAAATTCGGCGATCTGCGCACCGTCCCGGTTAAGGCGGCAATGACGCGCCAGCCGCACACCATCCCGCCTGGGCGCCTCGCGGTCGAGGCAGTGCAATTGATGGAGGAACACAAGATTCTGCAGTTGCTGGTGGTCGATGACCGCGGCGAACTTTGCGGCGCGCTCAATATGCACGACCTGTTCCGCGCCAAGGTGGTGTGATGTCCGTCCCGACACCAGCGCGCAATCTCAGGCTGATGGCCTTCGACGTCGATGGCGTGATGACCGACGGCACGCTCTACTTCACGTCCCAGGGCGACGAGATCAAGGCTTTCAACAGCCTCGACGGCCACGGGCTGAAGATGCTCGCCGGCGCCGGCATCAAGCTCGCCATCATCACCGGACGCCACTCGCGCGCGGTGGAATTGCGCGCGCAGAACCTCGGCATCGACCTGCTCCGTCAGGGCGTCGAGGACAAACGCGGCGCGATGCAGGACTTGCTCGACGGACTGGGTTTGGATTTTGCCGAGGCCGGCTACATGGGCGACGACGTGGTCGACCTGCCGCTGCTTTGCGCCTGCGGTTTTTCCGCCAGCGTCCCCGGCGGCCACGCGGCGGTACGCGCGCGCGTCGATTACGTCTCCCTTGCGGCCGCCGGCCACGGTGCCGTGCGCGAAGTCTGCGAGCTGATCCTCGCAGCCCAGGGCAAGCTCGACGCCGCCTTGGCGACCTTCCTCCCGTCCCGGCGATGAAGTTCTCCAGCGCCAATCTGCTACCGCTGCTATTGCTCACGCTCTTGGCGGCCCTCACCTTCTGGCTCGATCGCGCCACCCAGATCGATACCGGACGCCAGGACGGCCATGATCGCCACGACCCCGACTTCATCGTCAATAACTTCACGGTGCGCCGCTTCAATCTCGCCGGCGCGCTGGAACAGGTGCTGACCGCCAAGAAAATGCTGCACTATGCTGACGATGACAGTACCGAAGTGAGCGCACCGACGATGATCTACTACGGAGGGGACCGGCAGACTCAGGTCACCGCCCGTCAGGCCTTGCTCACCGACAAGGGCAAGGAAGTTCTGCTCACCGGCGACGTGCGCTTGGTGCGCGCGGCCACGGCGAACGATCCGGAGTTGGTGGTGACCACCAGTGAGATGAAGGTCTATCCCGACGAAAAGCTCGCCAGCAGCAACGTGCCGGTCACCATCGTTCAAGGCCAGAGCGTCATCACTGGCGGCGGTCTCGAAGTCGACGACAAGACTCAGGTCTTCAAGCTGACGGGCAGGGCTCACGGCATCATTTACCGAAACAAGGTCGCTACCCCATGAAATCCGTCGCCGCAATGCTCATTCTTGGCTGCCTGCTCGCCAGCCCTGCCACAGCATCGGCGGAGCGGGCGGATCGCGACAAGCCGGTCGCCATCGAAGCCGACCGCATCATCGTAGACGACGCCAAGAAGTTGCACATCTTCGAGGGCAATGTTCAGCTCACCCAGGGAACGTTGCAAATCCGCGCCGAGAAGCTGGTCGTCACCCAGGATGCCGACGGTTTCCAGTCAGGCGTTGCGACCGGGGGGGCGAATGGTCTGGCCCACTTCCGTCAGAAGCGCGACGGCAAGAACGAGTACGTCGAGGGCGAGGCTGAACGCATCGAGTACGACGGCAAGACCGACAAGGCTCAGTTTTTCCTGCGCGCCCAGATCAAGAGCGGACGGGATGAAGTGAGCGGCCAATACATTTCCTACGACGGCAAGACCGAGAACTATCTGGTCACCAGCGGCCCGGCCGGCACCATCGCGCCGCCGATCTCGGGGCGCGACACCCGGGTCCGTGCCGTGATCCAACCCAAGCGAAACAACGCCGGAGCACCGGCCAAAGCAAAGCAGGCAATCAAACCCCCCTCTCAGGAGTAAAGCATGGCTTTCGAAAACGTAATCGTCGAAGTACGCGGCAAGGTCGGCCTGATCACGCTGAACCGGCCCAAGGCCATGAATGCGCTCAATGATGCCCTGATCGATGAACTCTGCGCCGCCCTGGACGGCTTCGAAGCCGACGACGGCATCGGCTGTGTCGTCATCACCGGTTCGGAGAAGGCCTTCGCCGCCGGCGCCGACATCGCGGCGATGAAGGACTGGGGCTACATGGACGTCTACAAGACTAATTACATCAGCCGCAACTGGGACCGGATCGGTCGCTGCCGCAAGCCGATCATCGCCGCAGTGGCCGGCTTCGCGCTGGGTGGCGGCTGCGAGCTGGCGATGATGTGCGACTTCATCATCGCCGCCGACAGCGCCAAATTCGGCCAGCCCGAGATCAAGCTCGGGATACTGCCCGGTTCGGGTGGCACCCAACGGCTGCCGCGCGCGATCGGGAAGGCAAAAGCGATGGACATGTGTTTGACCTCGCGCTTCATGGATGCCGCCGAGGCCGAACGCGCCGGACTGGTCTCGCGCATCGTTCCTGCGGACAAGCTGATCGACGAAGCCTTGGCCGCCGCGACGACGATTGCCGGATTCTCGGCGCCGGTGGTGATGATGACCAAGGAGTCGGTCAATCGCGCTTTCGAATCCTCGCTCGCCGAAGGCCTGTTGTTCGAGCGCCGGACCTTCCACGCCGCCTTCGCCCTCGACGACCAGAAGGAAGGCATGTCTGCTTTCGTCGAAAAGCGCAAACCCGGCTTCACAGACAACTGAGCGAGCCAAACCGCTCCAGCCTTACCCGTCCGCGCCGGACTGAAGCACTTAAC
>JAJXTQ010000250.1 GCA_021783685.1 Pseudomonadota bacterium
CTACTCCGCCTCCAAGGCTTCCTCCGACCATCTGGTGCGCGCCTGGATGCACACCTACGGCCTGCCCGTCCTGGTCACCAACTGCTCCAACAACTACGGACCCTGCCAGTTCCCCGAGAAGCTGATCCCGCTGATGATCACCCGCGCGCTCGAGGGCAAACCGCTGCCGATCTACGGCAAGGGCGACAACGTCCGCGACTGGCTCTACGTCGATGACCACGCCCGGGCTTTGATGCTCGTGTTCGAGCGCGGGATTCCGGGCGAGACCTACAACATCGGCGGCAACAACGAGAAGACCAATCTCGAAGTGGTCGATGAACTCTGCGCCTTGCTCGACCGCCTGCGTCCTCGCGCCGACGGCCGCCCTTACCGCGAGCAGAAGATCAGCGTCGCCGACCGTCCCGGCCACGACCGGCGCTATGCGATCGACGCCGGCAAGATCGCCCGCGAGCTCGGCTGGCGGCCCGAGGAGAACTTCGAGTCGGGCCTGGAAAAAACCGTCGCCTGGTATCTCGACAATCCCGACTGGGTCGCGCACGTGGTGAGCGGCGAATACCGGTCATGGCTGGAAACGAATTACGCGGACAGGATGGCAGGATGACAGCAACACGCAAAGGCATCGTTCTCGCCGGCGGCGCCGGCTCGCGGCTGCACCCGGTGACCCTGGCGGTCTCCAAGCAGTTGCTGCCGATCTACGACAAGCCGATGATCTACTATCCGCTGACCACCCTGATGCTCGCCGGCATACGCGACATCCTGCTGATCTCGACGCCGCAGGACACGCCGCGCTTCGAACAGTTGCTGGGCGACGGCAGCCAGTGGGGCATCGCCATCCGCTACGCCGTCCAGCCCTCGCCCGACGGCTTGGCCCAGGCCTTCCTCATCGGCCGAGAGTTCCTGGGCGGTGCGCCCTCGGCCCTGGTGCTGGGCGACAACGTCTTCTACGGCCACGACTTCTCCACCCAGCTGCAGCGCGCGAGCCGAGCAAGCGCCGGCGCCACGGTGTTCGCCTACGCGGTGACCGACCCCGAGCGCTACGGCGTGGTCGAGTTCGACGCGCACGGGCGAGCGGTCAGCATCGAGGAGAAGCCGCGACAGCCCAAGTCGCGCTATGCGGTGACCGGCCTCTACTTCTACGACAGCCAGGTGGTGGATATCGCCGCTTCATTGAAGCCCTCGCCGCGCGGCGAACTGGAGATCACCGACGTCAATCGCCGCTATCTCGAGCAAGGCGAGCTGCAGGTGGAGATCATGGGCCGGGGCATGGCCTGGCTCGACACCGGCACGCACGAATCGCTGCTGGAGGCTTCCCAGTTCATCGGCACCATCGAGAACCGCCAAGGGCTGAAGGTCGCCTGCCCCGAAGAGATCGCCTGGCGCTTGAAGTGGATAGACGACGCGCAGCTCGAACGGCTCGCCGCCCCCCTGGCGAAGAACGGCTACGGCCACTATCTGCAGGGGCTGCTCAAGGACAAGACCTGGTGAAGCCCCTGCCCACCGCCATCCCCGAGGTGCTGCTGATCGAACCCAAGGTCTTCGGCGACGAGCGCGGCTTCTTTTTCGAGAGCTACAATCGGCGCACCCTGGCCGAGCTGGGCGTCAACGCCGACTTCGTCCAGGACAACCACTCGCGCTCAACAAAAGGCGTGCTGCGCGGCCTGCACTATCAGCGCCATCATCCCCAAGGCAAGCTGGTGCGGGTCATCAGCGGCGAGGTCTTCGACGTCGCGGTGGATCTGCGGCGCTCTTCCCCCAGCTACGGGCAATGGGTTTCAAGCACGCTCTCGGCCGAGAACAAGCGGATGATGTGGATACCGCCCGGCTTCGCCCACGGCTTCCTGACCCTCTCGGAGTCGGCCGAGTTCCTCTACAAGACCACCGACTACTGGCATCCGGACGACGAGCGCTGCCTGATCTGGAACGATCCCGACCTGGCCATCGCTTGGCCGCTAGCCGGCGAACCCCAGCTCGCCGCCAAGGACCGCGCCGGCCTGAAGCTCACCGAAGCCGACGTCTACCCGTGAGGAACATCCTGCTCACCGGCGCCAACGGCCAGGTCGGACGCGAGTTGCAGCGCACGCTGGCGCCGCTCGGGAACGTGCGGGCACTGGACCGGCAGACGCTCGATCTCGCCCACACGGATGCCATCCGCGCCGCGATCCGCGAACAAAAGCCCGACCTGATCGTCAATGCCGCCGCCTACACTGCGGTCGACCAAGCCGAGGCCGAGCCCGATCTGGCGATGGTCATCAACGGGCAAGCCCCCGGCGTCATGGCCGAGGAGGCGAAGAAACTGGGTGCGCTGCTGGTGCACTACTCCACCGACTATGTCTTCGACGGCGCCAAGGCCGAATCCTACAAGGAGGAAGACGAGCCGGCGCCAATCAACGCCTACGGCAGCAGCAAGCGGGCAGGCGAGCGGGGAATTCAGGCTTCAGGCTGCCGCCACCTGATCTTCCGCACCAGTTGGGTCTATGGCCTCTTCGGCAAGAATTTCCTGCGCACCATCCAACACCTGGCCAGCGAGCGCGAGGAACTGCGCATCGTCGCCGACCAGATCGGCGCGCCGACCTGGAGCCGGATGATCGCGGAGGCCACCGCGCTCGCCCTGCGCGGCGATCCGCCCAGCGGCCTCTATCACATGACCAACGCCGGCGCCACCTCCTGGCACGGCTTCGCCCAGGCCATCCTCGACGCCCAGGGCTGGCGCGGCAAACTCATCCCCATCGCTACCCACGACTACCCGCTGCCGGCGACTCGCCCGGCCAACTCGCGGCTCGACAACGGCAAGCTCGCCGCGGACTTCGATCTGGCGTTGCCCGACTGGCGCCACGCGCTGGGGCTTTGTCTCGCCGACGGGCGGGGTTGATGGAAAGCCCCTCCGGCGGTCAAACCAGCACGATGGTGTCCCCGTAGCTCGCCACCGTCGCATCATGGGTGATGAGCCGCATAGGCTCGACGAGCGCCTGGGCGATCAGGAGGCGGTCGAAGGGGTCTTGGTGATGCGCGGGTAAGGTCTCGACGGCCAGCGCATGCTCAGGCTCTATAGCGAGGAAGCGATACCCCGCCTGGCGAAAATAATCAAACGCGGCTTGTCCCGATACCGGCATATCGTCCTGCCCCAGCCCATGCTTGATGGCAATTTCCCATAGACTGCACGCGCTAATCCACACCGTGGCGCGCGGCGCCAATATCAGATCCCGGGCTTTGGCCGTGAGCCTCGCGTCGTCAGTGATGGCCCACAGCGCAACGTGGGTATCCAGCAGAAAATTCACTTGGCCCCCAGGAACAAGCGGGCGACTTCCTCATTGTCGGCGTCGATGCTTTCGGGCACCTGGAACGCCCCTTTTGCCACGCCTATCCGCTGCCCCTGTGTCAGCGCTTCCATCGGCACCAGCTTGGCGGCAGGCCGGCCGTTTCGCGCAATGATGATTTCGCGCTCTTCTCCCTGCTCGATTGCGTCCACCAGTTTGGATAGACTGGACTTGGCTTGCAGCATATTGACGGCGTGCATGATGACCTCTCCGGTGGGGGCGCCCCGAAGGAGTTCAAGTGGATCAGCGACTGGTAGGGCTAAGGTGCCCGCGCGGCAATTATTGCCGAAACCGGAAAAAGCTTGCCGCAACAGATATCAACGGATCGATCACGGCACTGAATACTGCCCGCAAAGCCGCTCAGCACTTGGAGGGAAGCGCATAACAAGACCTGGCATGGAAGCTGCTACTCGGCTGTCACAGGGAAAACTTTAGGGTTCGACCGCGCGTTTTTGACTGAGCAGCAGAACCGACATCAAGGAGATGCC
>JAJXTQ010000251.1 GCA_021783685.1 Pseudomonadota bacterium
CCGATCTTCACCGTGCTGGTCTGCGATTTTGAAGGCCGGCCCATCGTTGGTGTCGAGGAGAGCGAGATTGCCTGAACGTGAGCCGTACTGCACCGTGATGGGCATACTCGATGACGGCTGGGCCGGGCTTTCCGATGCCGCTCGCCATCGCCTCGGTAGCGCCGACGTCGTCATCGGCGCTGGCCGCACGCTGGCGCTGGTGCGCCCACACCTGCGCGCCGTCACCGCGATTCACGACCTGGGCGGCGCGCTGGGCAAGGTGCCGGGCTGGATCGGGGCCGCCGCCGCGCAAGGACAGACCACCGTCGTGCTCGCCACCGGTGATCCGCTCTGCCACGGCATTGCCGCCTTGCTCATGGGCAAACTGGGCAAGGGAGCCGTCGAAGTCCTGCCCGCCCCCTCCACCCTGCAACTCGCCTTCGCCCGTCTCAAGCGGCCGTGGCAGGACTACCGGATCGTCTCCTGCCACGGCGCCGATGCTGGCGAGTGGAATGCCTGGGCGCCCGGCGTCACCCCGGCGCACGGCCTCTATCCGATCGTGCGCGCGCTGGCCGAACATCCGCGCGTCGCTGTTTTCACCAGCCCCGAGAACGGCCCCGACCGCATCGCCCGCGCCCTGCTGGCGGCGGGCTACGGCGAAGAAGTCCGGATCTCGGTGGCGGCGCGACTGGCGCAAGCCGATGAAGCCCTGTTTCCCGACCTCACGCTGGCGGAGGCAGCGCAAGGCTTCCCCGACCCGAACGTCGTGCTCATCGAACGCAGCGCGACGGAGCACCGCGCCATCTTCGGTTTCGACGATGGCGAGTACATTCAGCGGCAGCCTGAAAAGGGCTTGATCACCAAGCTCGAAGCCCGCGCCGTTTCGCTCGCCAAGCTTGGTCTGCGCCCCGACAGCATCGTCTGGGATATCGGCGCCGGCGCCGGATCGATCGGGCTGGAAGCCTCGCGGCTGGCCCGTCACGGCCATGTCTGGGCGATCGAAAAGAATGCCGGCGATGCCGCCAACGCGCGCGACAACGCCCGCCGCCTCAAGGCCAGCAACTACACGCTCGCCGAAGGCCGGGCGCCGGCGGGACTCGAAGCTTGGCCGGACCCGGATGCCGCATTCATCGGCGGCTCCGGCGGCGAACTGGCCCAACTCATCACGCTCATCTTGCAGCGCTTGAAACCCGATGGTCGCCTGGTGATGAATTTCGTCACCCTGGAAAATCTCGCTGCCGCCACCGCCACCCTGAGCACCGTCAATGCCCTATGGGAAGTGGTGCAACTGCAGGCTTCGCGCAGCCAGCCGATTCTCGACATGCACCGGCTGGCGGCGCAAAACCCGGTCTGGATCGTCACCGCCCGAAAGAACCAGGAAAATGTCTGAAACGAAATACGGCCGCCTGATCGGCGCCTCCCTCGGCCCCGGCGACCCGGAGCTGATTACCCGGCGCGGCTGGGCCGCCCTGCAATCCGGCGCGCGCTGGCTCTACCCGGTAAAAAAAGCCGAGGAGCGTTCCTACGCGCTGGACATCGTACAGCGCGGCGGGCTGAGCGTTCCGGCCGATGCCGAAGCGCTGGTTTTTCCGATGACGCGCAACGCGACGATTCTCATCAAGGCCTGGGCGCGCGCCGCCGCCCGCACCGTCGATCTGCTCGCCGAAGGCCGTGACCTGCTCTTCCTGGTCGAGGGTGACGCGTCGACCTTCGCCACCTTCGGCCATCTCGCCCGCGTTGTGCGCGAGCTGGTGCCGGAAATCGAGGTGGAGACCATTCCCGGCGTCAGCTCCTTTGCCGCCGCCGCCGCCCGCGTCGGCGTCACGCTGGCGGAAGAGGACGAGACCCTCGCCATCATCCCCGCCGCCTATGGCGTCACGCTGATCGACCGTCTGCTCGACGAGTTCGATACCCTGATTCTGCTCAAGGTCAAACCGCTGGTCGACGAAGTGCTGGAGCTGCTGGAGCGACGCGACTTGCTGGCCACCAGCTGCTTCATCGAAAAGGTCGGGGCGCCCGACGAGCGCGTGGTGTCCGACGTCATCCGCCTGAAGGGCGAGAAGGTGAGCTATCTGTCGCTGATGCTGGTGCAGAACCCGAAGCGGCAGCGCGGCGAGCTGCGGCGCGGTTGCCGCAAGCGTGCGGAACTGCCGGCATGACGCAGCACCTTCCCTTCCCCATGAACCGGGTGGCCGTCGTCTCCATCACCCGCCACGGCATTGCATTGGCCGGCCGGGTGATCGCAGCTCTGCCCGGCGCCCGGCTGTTCGTGCCGGAAAAATTCCGCGCCGAAGCCGAGGCGACCGCAGCCGGCGCCGCCTCTTGCTATGCGGGAAAAACCGGCGACCAGATTCCCGCGCTCTTTGCGTCCTTCGACGGCATCGTCTGCATCGTCTCGCTCGGTGCCGTGGTGCGCCTGATCGCGCCGCACCTGAAGAACAAGGAAGCGGACCCCGGTATCGTCGTCATCGACGAAGCCGGGCGCTTCGTCATCCCCATGCTCTCCGGCCATCTCGGCGGCGCCAATGCGCTGGCGGGCTGTCTCGCCGAGGCGCTGGGCGCAACACCGGTACTGACCACGGCCTCCGACGCCCGGCAAACCTTGGCGGTCGATCTGCTCGGGCGCGAACTGGGCTGGACCTTCGAAGCCAGCCATGACGAAATCGTCCGCGCCAGCGCCGCCATGGTGAACGACGAGCCGGTAGCGCTGGTGCAGGAGGCGGGCGGCGGCGACTGGTGGGTGAGGCACGCCAACGGCCGCAGCGGCCCGTTGCCGGCCAATCTCAAACAATTTGCGCGGCTCGAAGAGATCGAGCCCGAGGCCTTCGGCGCCATCCTGTGGGTGAGCCGACGCGACTTGCCCGCCGGCTGGGCCGCGAAGCTGGCCGGCAAGCGCGTGATTTATCGCCCGCCTCAGGACGCGGCATAGTGAACGTCGCCATCGGCCTGGGCTGCGACCGGGGCACCCCGGCCGGGACCATCGCCCGCGCGGTGGCCGAAGCCCTGCACAGCGCCGGCCTCGATGCGGCGCAAGTGCGGGCGGCCGCCAGCATCACCCTGAAAGCGGATGAACCCGGCCTGCTGACGTTTGCCGCCGGGCAGGGCTGGACGCTGATCTTCTACTCCCCGGAGCAACTGGCCGCCGTACCCGTACCCAATCCGTCGGAGACCGTGCGTCGCTACACCGGCACAGCCTCGGTATCGGAGGCCGCCGCCCTGCTTGCAGCCGGCGCGGACAAGAGCCATCTGATCGTCGAAAAACACAAGCTGCGCGGCCCCGGCGGGCGCAGCGCCACCGTCTCCATTGCCAGGATTCCCCAATGAGCTCCGCCATCGACAACGCACCCCGAAAACCCGGAAAAATCATGCTGGTCGGCCTCGGCCCCGGCAGCAACGACCACCTGACGGCGCGCGCCCGCGCGGCGATTGCCGAAGCCGATACGATCATCGGCTACGTCACCTACATCCGCCTGATCGCCGATCTGGTGGTCGGCAAGGAGGTGATCAAGAAGTCGATGACCGAGGAACTGGACCGCGCCATCGAAGCCTACGAGCGAGCCAAACAGGGCAAGAAAGTGGCCCTCGTCTCCTCCGGCGATGCCGGCGTCTACGGCATGGCCGGCCCGACCTTCGAGGTGCTGTTCCAGGCCGGCTGGACGCCGCCCAGTGGCCAACCCGGCGACATCGAGGTGGAAATCATTCCCGGCGCCTCGGCGCTCAACACCTGCGCGGCGCTGGTCGGGGCGCCGCTGACCCACGATTTCTGCGCCATTTCGCTCTCCGATCTGCTGACGCCTTGGCCGGTCATCGCCAAG
>JAJXTQ010000007.1 GCA_021783685.1 Pseudomonadota bacterium
CTGATCGAATGGCCCGCCGGCGAACCCGAGCCGACGAAATACTTCCTGTCCACCCTGCCAGAAAACATCAGCCGGCGGGCCCTGGTGAACGCCACCAAGCTGCGCTGGCGGATCGAGCGGGATTACCAGGACCTCAAGCAGGAACTTGGACTTGCCCATTACGAGGGACGAGGGTGGCGTGGGTTTCACCATCACGCCACGCTGTGCATCGCCGCCTACGGATTCCTCCTCTCCGAAAGGGGAGCGATTCCCCCCTCAGGACCACGCGACACCGTTCTCATCCAAGAGCATCGCCTTCCCAACGGTTATCGACCCCGTGGATCCCCCGATCCGACCTGAACGTCATGTCCCGACCTCGATCACATCTGTCCGGGTCGCGATAGCGCGCGCTATCGCAAGAACCCTGCCGCGCTGTCCATGCTGCCAGCGGGCCACACGCAGGATGCGTCTTATGACACAGTAGGATTATGCGGTCGGGGTCGAAGTCTTGCACGCGACCTTCGGCGACATCGGCGAGGCCGCGGTCAATTTCGGCCTTGAGCACGGCCAGATCTTGGAGTTGAAGCGCGTGTTTCATCTTCCAGTCGCGTACCGCCGCGCGCACCACCTCGCTGGTCGACGCGTAACCGCCGCCCTTGACCGCACCCTTGATGGCGGCGGCCATGTCGGACGGCAAGGTGATGGTCAACCGCTCGATTTCGGCTATCGCTGTTCACCTGAACGATACGGTATACTTTATCATACTATTCAAGCCAGCGCCGGTGGCCGATTGCACCTCCTGCCGGTCCCATCTCACGCATGATAACGGGGGCTCTCATGCGTGAGATGGGACCGGCAGGGGTATGGGCTTGGGCCGGACATTCCCCAGGGGACATTCCTATGCTGGGTTGACGCGGGACGTTTGAGGCAAATCAGGACGGCGTGACCCGACGTCGTCGCTCGCTTCGCGTAACAGCATGATCGCCCCATGTTTGAGACGGCCTCCAGACTCGCCGCGGCGCTTCGATCCGCTGCTGAGCGCCTCGCGCAATGCCGCGTTGTTTCGAATCACGTGCGCAGCCCGCCAGACATGGTCGCACAGCAGCGACGCCGCCCGTTCCACATCGTGGGCGATCGCGGCCTCGAAGATGGCCATATGTTCGGCATGCACCTCTGCCCTGGATGCCGCGACGCCGCTGGAAAGTCGCCGGTAACGCTCCGATTGCTGGAAAAGCAGCTGGCGAAGGCGCCTCAGCCACTCGGAGTGGGAGTTGGCCGCAAGGGCGTCGTGAAAGGCCCGGTTGCACTCTTCCCACATGTCGAACGCAGTGGCATCGTGAAGTAGCCTTGTCTCTGCGCGCGTGAGCCGCTGATAGGCTCGAACGAGCTTAAGCTCCCAGTCCTCGTTGGCATTGCGGATGCTGTCGCGGAGTGCCGCGCACTCCAGCACGACCCGAGCTTGGGTCAGGTCCTGCAGATCGGCCATTGACATGGGGGTGACTCGGAAACCCCTATGCTCATGGGCCGCGACGAGGTGATCGGAGGTCAGCCTGGTGAGTGCCTCCCTGACAGTGCTGCTGCTGACCCGGAACCCGGCCCGCAGATGCTCGATCTTCAGCTTCTGATCGGGCAGGTAGATGCCGTCGATGATCCGGCGCCGCAGTTCGCGGTAGATCGCATCAATGGCGGTGCCCGAGTTGTTCGCCGTCTCGTTTACGCTTCCTGCGCCTTCCGCGTCCATAGCCTTATCTCCTCGCTGCTGGAATCCGGATCCTGCCTCCGCGAGCCACTTCTTATCGTCCCGATTACCGTTCGGTGTGCGGGCTCCCGCCCGGCCGAAAGCGGCTAGCCGGCGCTGGCGCGGGATCGATACATGGAGTCGCGCCTTTTGTCGATAGTACCTGATTTGTTCCTATCGACGCCGCAGAATATCGATAGTATGGACGCCGCCACGACCTTCCGAGCTGCCGCGCGACCACCGGAAGGGGCCTACCCTGGAAGCCTGTCAGGAAAGAGGGAACGGAAAAACTTGGACAAGATCGTCACCGACAACTCTGAGATTGGCCGCTTCGTTGCGGCTGGCGGCATATCGACAAATGTCCATGTCGCCGGACGCGGCGCGCCGATGCTTCTTATCCACGGTTCCGGCCCGGGCGTAAGCGCATGGGCGAACTGGCGGAGTTTGATCCCAGTTCTGTCGCGTGACCGCATGGTCGTCGCCCCTGACATGGTGGGTTTTGGATATACCGAGCGGCCGGCCAGCGTCCGATATGAGCTTGCGACATGGGTCGACCAGATGTCCGGCCTTTTGGATACGCTGGGGCTCGACCAGGTGGATCTGGTCGGAAACTCCTTCGGCGGGGCGGTTTCTCTTGCGTTCGCGGTGAAGCACCCTGGGCGGGTCCGCCGGCTGGTGCTGATGGGAGCCGCCGGCGTTGCCTTCAACCTGACGCCGGGGCTCGACGCGGTCTGGGGCTACCAACCCTCGGTCGAGAACATGCGCCGGATGATGGAGTTTTTCGTTTACGACCGCGGCGTGCTCAGCGACGATCTGGCGGTTCTGCGCTACCAGGCGAGTATCCAGCCCGGCTTCCAGGAATCGTTTTCGTCCATGTTCCCCGCGCCGCGCCAGCGCTCGATCGAAGCGCTGGCCACGCCCGAGGCCGCCATTCGCGGGCTGCCGCATAGGACGTTGCTGATCCATGGCAGGGATGATGAGGTCGTTCCGCTGCAGACGTCCTTGCGCCTCAATCAACTCATCCAGCGGTCGGACCTACATGTATTCGGTCGCTGCGGGCATTGGGTGCAGATCGAGAAGGCCGCCGACTTTGCCCGGCTAGTGTCAGGTTTTCTTGCCCAGAACGACGGATGAGCCGTCACCTCCGTCCGAAAAACGGCGGTCCACGCCGCCTGCCGGGCCGGGGGCAAACCAAGGGGTCAATCGCATGGACCACGTTCCGTTCGTTCCCGGAAGTAGCTACGTGCATGCCACCAACAGCGGGCGGCGTTTGCTAGACCGCCGGATTTTCACCGATCCCGCGCTGTTCGAGCAGGAGATGGAGCGAATCTTCGGGCGCGTATGGATTTATGTCGCGCATGAAAGCCAGGTTCCTTACCCGCACGATTTCATGACGACGTGGGTGGGTCGCGTGCCGGTGATCATCAGCCGCGACCGTGACGGCGGGCTGAATGCCTTCGCCAATGTCTGCCCCCATCGCGGCGCGCTGCTATGCCGGACGACGCGCGGTCACGCAAAGGACTATGTCTGCCCGTTCCATGGCTGGACCTTCGATGAACGTGGCCAACTTATCGCACCCATGAAGGAACGGGGCGGCGGATACCCTGAAGGGTTCGACAAGCGCGAACTTGGGCTGCGGCGCGTCCTGATCGAAAGCTATCGGGGGTTCCTGTTCGCCAATCTCGACCCAGCGGCCGGTCCCCTGGTGGACTACCTTGCCGACGGCGCGCCGTTCATCGATCTGATCGCCGACCAGTCGCCGGGCGGCATCGAGGTGCTGAAAGGCAGCTCGACCTACACCTACAACGCCAACTGGAAGATGCAGATCGAGAACGGGGTGGATGGCTACCACGTTGATTCGGTCCACGCCAATTATGTCCAGATGTACAAGAACCGCGCCCGTCGCCAGGCGGGCGGCGACAGCCTGAAAGTAGTCGCGGTCGGTGATTTCACTCGCAATCGGGGTGGCTTCTACGACCTGCACAACGGCCACGGCGTCATTTGGACCGACCTGACAAATCCCACAGACCGGCCAGTGTACAACGCCTATGGGGAACTCGTCGAGCGGGTCGGTCGGACACGGGCGGACTGGATGGTGCTGCGTTCACGTAACCTCGTACTGTATCCGAACGTGTTCCTGATGGACCAGATGAGCACGCAGATCCGCGTGGTGCGGCCGCTAGCGGTGGACAAGACGGAAGTCACCATCTTCTGCTTCGGTCCGGTCAACGAGGCAGCCGACGACCGCGCCAAGCGCATCCGTCAGTATGAGGATTTCTTCAACGCCTCGGGGATGGCGACGCCCGACGACCTGACCGAATTCAACGTTTCGCAAACCGGCTGCATGGCCGCCGACGTCATGCGGTACAGCGATATGTCGCGCGGCGCAGCGCACGAGATTCCCGGCCCCGATGAGGACGCCCAGGCGCTTGGCATCAATCCGTCGGCAAGCGGGATGGCCGTGGCGGATGAGGGTATTTTCGTCGGCCAGCACCGCCGTTGGGCCGAACTGATGGGTTTCTCGGGAGACCTCTGGCCATGAACTCCCTTGCTTCACCGCATGACGAATCCGTCGTCCGGTTGTTGTATGAGGAAGCGGCCAGCCTTGATGAGCGGCGCTGGGACGATTGGCTCGCCTTGTTCGAGCCGGACGCCGAATACTGGATTCCCGCCTGGGATTCCGAGGATGAGCACACGCGGGACCCGCGGTCCGAGGTATCACTGGTGTATTATCCCGACCGCACGGGGCTGGAAGACCGGGTGTTTCGCATCCGCACCGGCAAATCCGCGGCCTCGACGCCCTTGCCCCGCACCTGCCACATGATCGGCAATATCCGCGTCGACCCCGCGGACGGCGACGTGCGCCGGGTGCGCACGCACTGGACCACCCAGCTTTTCCGCAATGGGCAGGTGACTGGCTATTTTGGACGCGCCGAGTATCTGCTGGCGCGTCGCCCAGATGGCTGGGGCATCCGCCGCAAGACGACCCTGGTCCTCAACGACCGGATCGACACCGTCCTCGACATCTACAGCGTCTGAGAAAGATTCGGCATGCTGGCGCTTCGCAAGATCAATCCCGGCTTCGGCGGACTGGCGCTTGCCGATGTGGCGCCGCCGCCGGCCCCGGCCGCGGGGGAGGTTCTGCTGCGGGTGACGACCGCCGGAATCTGCGGGACCGACCTGCATATCTTCGAGGGCGGTTCATTTTCCCGCCGCATGCGCTTGCCGACGACGCTGGGCCACGAGATCAGCGGCGTGGTCGAGGCGGTCGGGCCGGATGTATCCCATCTGGCCCGCGGCCAGCGCGTTTCGGTCGAGAGCCATCTGTGCTGCGAGCGCTGCTACGCCTGCCGACGCGGATGGAGCCATGTCTGCCCGAACACCCGCTATCCAGGCGTAGATTTCGATGGCGGATTTGCCTCCCACGTCCTGCTGCCGGCGCGGATCATCTGGCCGGTTCCCGATGACATCTCGGACCAGGCCGCCGCGATGATGGAGCCGTTCGGCATAGCGGTGCATGCCAGCATGGAAGGGTCAGGCGTCGCAGGGGCGACGGTCCTGATCGCGGGCTGCGGCCCGATCGGACTGATGAACATCGCCGCGGCCCGCGCCCTCGGCGCCACGACCATCGTAGCGTCGGATATCAGCATCCCGCGATTGCGCGCCGCCACGCGCCTCGGTGCCGACCGGGTGGTCAATGTCGCGGAGGAGGACCTGAACCGGATCGTCGCCGACCTGACCGGCGGCCGCGGCGTCGATGTCGCCATCGAGTATTCCGGCCAGCCGGTATCCCTGCGTTCCATGCCGGCGCTGGTAACGCATGGCGGCGATCTCCGGCTGGTTGGCGTGGCCGATGGCGAGGTGCCGCTCGCCATGACGGACCTGCTGCTGAAGGGCATCACGGTCCGCAATATCCACGGCCGGCGGCTATTTTCCACGTGGGAGCAGGCGACAGCGTTGCTGCGCGGGCGGCGCGTCGTCCTGGACGAAGTGGTCAGTCATCACCTGCCGCTCCCCGATGCCTTGGACGGGTTTGAGGCGTGCCGCTCCGGATCGGCGCTCAAGGTGCTGCTGACGCCGCCGTCCGAAGCGGCAATGGTGTGACAACAGGACAGGATTTTTGGAGGGATGGGCAATCACATGGACGGCTCCACAATGGCGATCGGTAAACGGACGGATGCGGTCGACGTGACCTCGCTGATCGAAACGGACCGGGTGCATGGCAGGCTGTACACGGACCCCGCGGTTTTCGAGCAGGAAATGGCCCACATCTTCTACGGCGGCTGGGTTTTCGTGGGTCACGACTCCGAAATTCCGGATGCCGGCCAGTATGTCCGGCGCACCCTAGGGCGTGAGGAAGTGCTGATGGTACGGCGCCGCGACGGCTCCGTCGGCGTCATGTCCAACCGGTGCGCGCATCGCGGCAACCTTGTCTGTATCAAGAACCAAGGCAAAGAGCGCTATCTGACGTGCCCTTATCACGGCTGGGTTTACGATCTGGAAGGCAAGCTGCGCGACGTGCCCTATCCGGACGGGTTCGCCAAGGATAAGTCGGAATTCACCCTGCGGGCACTGCATTCCGACAGCTATCGCGGTTTCGTCTTCGCCAGCTTCGATGAATCGGTGCCGTCGCTGGTGGACCACCTCGGCAAGGCCACGATCCTGATCGACCGTGCCTGCGAAATGTCGCCCACGGGCCGGGTACGGCTGACCGCAGGCTGGTCGAAGCAGCGGTTCTATGCCAACTGGAAGATGCTGCCCGAGAACGACACCGACGGTTACCACGTCAACGACGTGCACGCCTCGTTCGCCGAGGCGATCGATTCCCAGTATGACGCCGCGGTGATGGGAAGCGAGACGGCAATCCGTTCGGAAAGCAAGGACTGGGGCAACGGCAACACCGAACTCGATTTCTCCCCAACCTATGACGCGCCCCTGAAATGGCTGAACACGACCCCGCAACGCTTTCCGGAATACACCCGAAGCATGCTTGCCGCCTACGGAGAGGCGAAGGGCAACCGGATCCTGCTCAACGGACCGCCGCACGCCGTGATTTTCCCGAATTTGTTCGTCGGCGAGATGAATATCGTCATCTTCCAGCCAGTCAACGCCAGCGAATCTGTCCAGTGGCATACGCCGCTGTTGCTCGAAGGCGTGCCCGACGACCTCAACAGGCGCATCATCCGCAACTCGGAGGCCGCCATGGGCCCCTCTGCCTTCCTGCTCGCCGACGACAGCGTGATTTCCGAACGCCAGCAGATCGCATTGCGTGATCGCGCCGACTGGCTCGATATTTCACGCGGCCTCAACCGTGAGCGGGTGGATGACCTGGGCGTGATCGTCGGACACGTCACCGACGAGGGAACCAATCGCGCCTTCTGGCAGCACTACCGGAAGGTCATGACGGCCGATACCCGAGCCGGAATTCGGCCGGTGGCACGGAGCGCATGAGAATGGGCACGAGCACAATGACTGTCGCGGATCAGGCCGATCGAACGGAGCGGGTCGGCCTGGAAGAGTATCATCAGATTAGCGGCTTCCTCTTCCGGGAGGCGAGGCTGGCCGATGAGTCCCGTTACGCGGAATGGGAGGCCCTGGTGGAGGATGACATGCTCTACTGGGTCCCCCGCGGCGACGGCGAGTTCGACATGAACCGGGATATCTCGATCACCGCCGACAACCGCTCCCGCCTGCGCACCCGGATCAGGCAGTTGATGACGGGCAAGCGCCATGCACAGGTGCCGGTGTCGGCGATGCGCCGCGTGGTCGGCAACATCGAGGCGGAACGGCTGCAAGATGGGGAATACCGGGTGTTCTCCAACTTCATCCTGCACGAACTGCGGCGGTCGTCCACCGCCACGGTGGAAGTCTGGGCCGGCCGGGTGGAGCACCGTCTGCGCCGGCGTCCGGACGGATCACTCGGGATGTTCTTCAAGAAGGTGATGCTGATCAACGGCGATGAGCCGCTGCCCAGTCTCGCCTTCATCATCTAAGGCCACGCCAATGGGCGCTCGAAGCTGCGAACCGGTCGCCGCCATCACCGGCCTTGGCTTCAGCCAGATGTCGCGCGCGCCGATCGGCACCGTCCGTGAACTTGCCGGGACCGCCGTGCTGGCGGCGATCAGCGATGCCGGGATTGCGCCCGCCGATATCGATGGTCTGTTGCTGAACAAAAGCCCGACCGCGGCGGCCGAGGAACTCCCGCTGCTGCTCCAGAACGATCTGGGGCTGCGCGACCTCCGGCTGCTCGCTGCCATCGACTCCGAGGGGTCCTCGGCAGTGCAGATGGTGCAATATGCCGCGCTCGCGGTGCGGCACGGCATGGCTCGGGCCGTCGCCTGCGTATTCAGCGACACCCCCGTCAAATCCGGCAGCGCGGGCGACACCTTCGCGATCGCCATGCCGCTTTCCGGCATCGAAGGCTGGGAGCAGCAGCAGGGATTTCTGGGCGCCGTGGCCGGTTATGCCATGGCGGCGCAGCGGCACATGGCGGTGTACGGGACGACCGCCGAGCAGCTTGGCGCCTACGCGGTGGCGTGCCGCCTGTGGGCGCGGGCCAATCCGATGGCCTTCCTCAAGAAGCCGCTCACCCTCCACGACTATCTCGCCTCGCCGTTCGTGGTGGAACCGTTCCGGGTGCTGGATTGCTGCTTCCCGGTGAACGGCGCCGCGGCGGTGGTGGTGACCGCCGCCGATCGCGCAGCAGATGCGCCGCTGCCACCGGCCTACATCCATGGCATGGGCCAGGGCCATCGCGGCCGCAACGGCATGCGCGAGGACGAGCCCGAACTCCACATCGGCGCCGTCCAGGCCGGACGCATCGCTTACCGCGCGGCCGGAATCGCGCCGTCCGACATCACCCAGTGCCAGTTCTATGACGCCTTCTCGTTCGCCGGCATCCTCAGCCTGGAGGCATACGGGCTGTGCCCCGAGGGAGAAGGGGGCCGCTTCGTCGCCGATGGCCATACCGCGCCGGGCGGCCGCCTGCCGGTGAATACCGGCGGCGGGCATCTCTCCGGCTATTACCTGCAAGGCATGACGCCGATCTCGGAGGCGATGATCCAGGTACGCGGCCTCGGCGGCGAGCGGCAGGCGCGCAACGACATCGTGCTGGTCAGCGGCAATGGCGGCTGCCTCGATTATCACGCCAGCCTTGTCGTCAGCCCGCATCGCGGCCTCGGGTAGGAGCAGCCACATGACAATGTCATACCCCGGCGCGCACGACCGGATATTCCTGGATTTTATCGCCGCGGACGAACTCCGTCTGCCATTCGATCCCGCAACGGGACAGGCGCTCGGCCTGCACCGGCGGCGTGCCGCGGCCGAGTGGCGGCCAGCGGCGGGCACCGGCACCGTCCTGTCGTTCACGGTCACCCGTCGGCAATACGCCGCCGCGTTTCCGGTCCCGCTGGTGCACGGACTTATTGCCCTGGATGAGGGACCGACACTGATCGCCCGCATCCTGGGGGCGGCGCCGGCGGAGGTCAGCGCGGGGATGCCGGTGCGCGCGGGGTTCGACTCGCACGGCCTGTGGTTCGGTCCATGTCAGGCCCGCGTGGCCGAGGAGCCCTCGCATGCTGCCGCGTGACCTCGTTCGTAATTGCGGGCGCAACTACCCGGACAAGACCGCGTATCTGTGCGGCGACCGGAAAGCCACGTGGGCGGAGATGGACCGCCGCTCCGATCGCCTCGGCGCCGCGTTGCAGCGCCTGTCGCCCGCGCATCGCGATGGCGTCGCGGTTCTCAGCCAGGAAACAATCGAAATCTACGAGATCTTCTTCGCCTGCATGAAGATCGGCTCGCCCAGGATTGGAGTGAACACCCAGTATGCCTGGCCCGAGATGCTGCATGTGCTCAAGGACAGCGGCACGCGCATCCTGATCGTCGCCAACCGCTGCGTCCATCTGGTCGCCGAGCATCGCAACGAGATCGATCACCTCGGTATCGTTATGGTCGGGTTCGGCGGCAACCATCCGTTTGGGTACGATCTCGAGACCTTGATCGCCCAGGCGCCCGGCGCACCGGAATGGCCGCCGCTGCGCCCCGACGATACGCTGTTCATCAGCTATACGTCCGGCACGACGGGCTTCCCCAAAGGGGCAATGCTCACCCAGCAAGGCGGGTTCAACTGCATCGTCCACTCCCTGATCTCGTTCGGCTTCGGGCCCGACGACGTCTGGTATATGCCGGCGGCGTCGGCCTGGGTCGTCGTCATCATGAACGTGTTCGGCTTGGGCAACGGCATGACGACGGTGCTGCCCGACGGGGGTTTCGAGGTGCGGGCCTATCTGCACGACGCCGACCGCTTCAGGGTCACTGTCGCATTACTGCCGCCGACGATGCTACAAAGGGCGATCCACGGGATCCGCCAGTCCCCGGTTTACGATCTGAGCGCCCTGCGGCTGATGATCTATGGTTCGTCCCCGGCGACGCCGAAGCTCATCCGCGAGGCCAAGGAGACGTTTCGGGTGCCGCTGATGCAGACCTACGCGATGACGGAAACGACCGGCGGCTGGATAACCTATCTCACCGAGGCCGATCACCAGCGGGCGCTGAACGGAGAGCCGGACCTGCTCCGCTCCGTCGGGCGCGTCGGCGTGCATTACGAGTGTTCGATCCGCGACCCGTCCGGGCAACCGGTGGCGCTTGGTGAGGCCGGCGAGATCTGGCTGCGCGGCAACACCCTGATGAAGGGCTACCGCAACCTTCCCGCGGCGACGGCCGAAACCATGTCGGACGGCTGGCTGCGGACCAACGACATCGGCCGGCTGGACCGGCGCGGCTACCTGTATCTGCTCGATCGGCAGAAGTTCCTGATCATCACCGGCGCCGTCAACGTGTTCCCCGCGACGGTGGAGGCGGTGCTCGCCGAACACCCCGCGGTTGAGGAAGTCGCGGTGGTCGGCGCGCCGCACCCGGAATGGGGCGAGGCGGTGGTGGCAATCGTGGTGCGGAAGCCCGGTTTCGAGGAGGCCACGGCTGGGGACATCCTGACGATCTGCCGCGACCGGCTGAGCCGGCCGGAAACGCCGAAACACGTCGTATTCGTTGAGGCGTTACCCAAGACCTCGACATCCAAGGTGCGCAAAACGGATCTCAAGAAATGGCTGGCCGGGCCGGATGCCCCGCTGCCCTGGCAGGCGCCGGAAGAAGGCAACGGCTGCAGTCAGCGCGTCCGTGGCGACGTGGCGTGATGGGAGAGCAAATGACATTGACAGAACAGCGACCGAACCCCCACGCGGGCGGCGGCTCCTCCGCCCCTTGTCTTCATCGGCTCTGCCGGACCGGGGATGTGCAAGAAGGCCAGCCGGTGCAAGCGACCGTGCAGGGTTTGCCTCCGCTCGCGGTGTACCAAGTGGGGGACACGTATTTCGTGACCGATAATCTGTGCACCCACGGCAGTTCATTGCTGACCGAAGGCTGGCAGGAAGGTGCGGTGATCGAGTGCGCGTTTCACGGCGGGTCCTTCGACATCCGCACCGGTGAACCCATTGGCCCCCCCTGCACCGTTGCGCTGCGCACCTATGAGGCCCGGGTGGAGGATGACTGGATCGTGATTACTGCGCCGGGGGCGCAGACTGGATCGCCGGAATGAACGCCCCATCATCCCCCCCTTATGTGCCGAATGCGGGTTTCCGCATCACCTTCGGCGATGGCGCCGGAGGGTTCCGGTGCGGGCCGGACGAACGGATTCTGCTGGCGATGGAACGGCAAGGCCGCACGGACATCCCCGTCGGCTGCCGTGGCGGCGGTTGCGGCATCTGCCGCGTTCGGGTGGTGCGGGGACCGTATCGGACCGGCCCGATGAGCCGCCGTCACGTCACAGGCGAAGACGCCATGGAGGGCTATGCGCTGGCCTGCCGTCTGTATGCCCAGGGCGACCTCGTCCTGGTGCGCCGACCGGCTCCGGCCGCTGCCATTCCGGCGAGAGTGACGACATGACCAAGGCCGAAAACAAGGGAGATAATTCATGGCGATGACGGACGTCTTACGGCCCGGCTACCTCCAGTTGCGGGTCCTCGATCTGGAAGAGGCGATCGTCCATTATCGTGACCGTATCGGTCTCGATCTGGTGGAGGTCGCGCCCGACGGCCGCGCCTATCTCAAGGCGTATGACGAATTCGACCGGCACAGCATCGTCCTTCGCCAGGCGGACGAATCCGGCCTCGACGTCGTGGCATTCAAGGTTTCGTCCGAGTCGGCGCTGGACGCCCTGGCCGGCCGACTGAGGAACGTTGGCATCACGGCGACAACGGTTCCGGAGGGCGAACAGCCTGGCATTGGACGCCGTATTCGCTTCCGAGTGCCGACCGGACATCAGGTCGAGCTGTACGCGACCATCGCGCTCTCCGATCAAGGGCCGATGGTCAACAATCCCGACCTGTGGCGAACGGAACCACGGGGCATGCGCGCAATCCGCTTCGACCATTGCCTGCTGCATGGACAAGATATCGACGGAACAGCCAAGATATTTACCGACGTACTCGGTTTCGCCACATCCGAGGTCGCGGTGAGCCCAGACGGACAGCCAATCGCGATCTTCCTGAGCTGCGGCATGAAGGCGCACGATATCGCGCTGGTCCGGCATCATGAGGACGGCAAGCTGCACCATGTCAGCTTCCTGCTGGAAAGCTGGAGCGACATCGGCCACGCCGCCGACCTGATCGCGCAGCACAACATGTCGCTCGACATCGGCCCGACGCGGCACGGCGCCACGCGCGGCCAGACCATCTACTTCTTCGATCCGTCGGGCAACCGGAATGAGGTGTTCTCGGGCGGCTACCAGTTCTACCCCGATAACCCAACCCGTACCTGGACCGCGGATCAGGCGGGCAAGGCGATCTTCTATTATGAGAAGAGACTGAGCGAAACCTTCCTGAGCGTGGTGACCTGATGGTGGCCGGCAGCGCGATCATGGCAACCGCCGGACAAGAAGTCTCCGATGCCCGCACCTGACCAGGGCGACCTCGATGCCGCTGCCGCGGCGCTTCGTCGTGTCCACGACGGTGCCGCGGCCATCGCGCCGCTACGCGAACGAATCGGTCGCAACGATCCGGCAACTGGCTATGCCATCCAGGAGATCAACACCAGCTTCTGGCTTCAACAGGGGCGGGTCCTGAGCGGCCGCAAGATTGGCGCGACCTCGCGCGCCGTGCAGACGATGCTGGGACTCGATCAGCCGGACTACGGGATGTTGTTCGCCGACATGGCCTTTGCGGATGGCGAGGAAATCCCCAGCCATCGATTGCAGCAGCCGCGAGCCGAAGGCGAAGTCGCCTTCTGCCTTAGTGCCGACTTGTCCGATCCGAAACTGACCATCGCCGAGGTTATCGCGGCAGTCGCCTTCGCTGTGCCGGCCATCGAGATCGTGGCCAGTCGCATCGCCGACTGGAACATCGGGATTCTCGACACCATCGCCGATAACGCCAGCGCAGGCCTTTACGTGCTTGGCACCACGCCGCGCGCTCTCGCCGATTTCGATCCGGTGATGTGCGGTATGATGATGACTCGGAATGGCGTGCCGGTCTCGACCGGAATCGGGGCGGCCTGTCTCGGCAACCCACTTACGGCGACGCTGTGGCTGGCTAGGAAGATGCTGGAGGTTGGGCGCCCGTTGCTGAAGGGCGATGTCATCCTGTCCGGCGCGCTTGGTCCGATGGTCCCGATAAAGGCGGGTGACAGCATAGAGGTCCGGATCACCGGAGTTGGCGGCGTGACGGCGCGCATTTCGGACTGATCCGGTATCGCCGCCGAACCACGCCGACCAGAAGAACGCAATGCGAGAGGCTCCGCGCGGCCATCTCGTACAGAGGAGGAAAAATTGACACGGGCAACGATCTCGGAATTCCTGCGCAACCATGCGGTGGGTCGGCCCGAGCGCACGGCGTACATCTACTGTCACGGTGAAGTCGGGTGGGAGGAACTCGACCGGCGCGTGGACAAGCTCGCTGCCGGGCTGTACGCGCGCGGCATCCGGGCCGGGGATGTCGTCGCTGTCTGCGTGACCGATGGCCCGGTGCAGATCGAATTGCTGTATGCGGCCGCCCGGCTCGGCGCGACCCGCGTCGGACTGAATTACCGGTTCGCGGGCGGGGACATAGTGAAACTGATCGCTCACTCGGGCGCCAGGCTCGTTATCGCCGAGACGCAGTTCATCCCGCTGCTCGCCGGCAGCCAGCCTGATTTGGGAATCGTTGATGCGGGGAACGGCCAAGATGAAACCGGCGAGTATCGCACCCTGCTCGAATCAGCGCCGGATGCCCTTCCGGCCCATCCGGTCGACGTCTCGTTCGCGCAGATCTGTTACACTACCGGTTCGACGGGAAGCCCGAAAGGCGCGCTGTGGCGGCACGGCGCATTGCTGCATGCCCTCGCTTTCACCGCGCTTGAGCTCGGCTTCCGGGAGGAGGACGTGTTCCTTCATTGCCTGCCCGCGGCTGGCGTCCCGTCGGTCGCGGCTATTTGGAACTGCGTCCTGGGTTTTACCAACGTCGTCGTCCCCCGTTTCCAGACGGAGCTAGTTATCGACATGATGGTGAAGCACGGCTGCACGACGGCATTACTGGTACCAACGATGCTGACGGAAATCTGCGAAGCAGCCGATGCATGCCCGCGCGACCTTTCGCGCATGCGCAAAATCTATTACGGCTCCGCGCCAACGACGCCTGCTCTCATTCAGCGGGGCATGCGGATTTTCCAGGGGGTGGAATTCGAGCAGATCTACGGCTCGACGGAAGGGATCGGCGGCTGGTACACAAAGCTTACCCCAGCCGACCACATACACGCGCTCGCCCATGATGAAGCGCTTCTGGCGTCCTGCGGGCGCCCGATGGTGCACTGCCAAGTGCAGATCATGGACGACAAAGGTCAGCTCGTTCCGGTGGGCGACGTCGGGGAAATCCGCGTGCGCGGGGATTTCGTCATGGACGGGTATTTCCGTGACGAGGCGCTGACACGTGAGGCACTGCGCGACGGCTGGCTGGTTACTGGCGATATCGGACGGCTCGACGGAAATGGTTATCTCTACATCGTCGATCGTAAGCAATTCATGATCATAACGGGCGGCTACAACGTCTATCCGGTGGAGATCGAGAACGTCATCGCCCAACATCCTTCAGTGCTGGAGGTGTCGGTCTTCGGCATCCCGGATCAGAAATGGGGAGAAGCCATCCATGCCGCTGTAGTCTTGCGCCAGGGATGCGCGGATGACAGCGAGACAATCCGGGCTTGGTGTAATGAGAAGCTTGCCCGCTTCAAAACCCCCAAGTCGATTGAAATCCGGGACCAACTCATCCGCGGCGCCACCGGCAAGGTCCAGAAGCGCGCCGAGCGCGACCGCCTCATGTCGCTGTCCCCGTGATCCTGTTTGATGTTGACGCCGGCCCGGGAACATTTGTGCCCGCGGCATAGTCTTCCTGTATCACAGCAATTCTAAATCCGTGGTTTCCTGAAGTTTCTGTCGGTTTATCCTTCCCCTTTCCGGTCGTCTTTTGCAGCGGCTTCGCAGGTCTCCCGCGGTCAGGGTGGCCTGATGGCGGCGTCGGTGATCGACCCCAGCAGCTGCTCCCAGTCGTGGAACACGACATAGGCGGTGATGGTGCGCAGATGCTCGAAGAAGCGGTAGTTTGCCTTTCGCGCCGCCATGGCCTCGGCCCAGGCGAGGCATCCCAGCCGGGCCGCGGTATGGGCGGCGAAGGCGAGCAGGTTCAGCACCACCAGCACGCTGGCCAGGGTCTTCTTCCCGTGCCCGAAATTATGTTCGAGGTTGTAGCCCCCGCATTTCAGCACGTTGAAGGTCTCGTTCTCGATCTTCCACCGTGCGCGCCCGCACGCGGCCAGTTCCGCGACGTTGGCCGCACCGAGACCGGCAGGTCGGTGACGAAGCTGTTGGTGTAGGTCCGCTTGCCCGCGGCGTTGCGGGTCTCGATCGAGAACCAGTTCACCGCGATCGCATCGTCGCTGGCACGCAGCGGCACCGCGGTCATCCAGCGGTAGAGGACGGTGGTGCGCTTGCCGCGCCGCACCACGGTCTCGCGGTGCTCCTCGGGCTTCACTCCATGCAGATATTCGCTGACGGTCTGATGCGAACTGGGTTTGCAGGTCAGGATGAAATTGCCGCCGGCGGCCGCGATCGCGGCCACGATCGGCTGGCAGGCGAACAGATCGTCGCCCAGATAGACCGGACGCAGATCGGCCAGCCCCCGACCGTGCCGGGAGAGCCAGCGCTTGGCGGCGTTGCGCTCGCAGTCCTGCTTCTCGGCCCCGTCCTGGGGGGTGAGGAACTTGGGCGCCAGCGGCAGCACCTGGGCATGGCCGGGGGCGACCAGGCTGGCGCCGAGGAAGCTGTGGAAATACTCCTCCCCGCCATCGGCGCGGCGGCGGTGCAGGCAGCGCGGGCATTGGATCTTGCGCGAGCAGAAATGCTCGCTGCCATCGAGCGCGATCAGCACCCGGTCATCGAGGCGACGGAACGCGGTGAGCGGGCCGGCGGCGTCCAGGGTCTGGCAGTTGGAGCGGCCCTGGCCTTCCTCGAGCCGGCGCTGATAGGCGAGGAACGAGGGGCTGCCCATGAAGAACAGGGAGAAGGCGGACAGCACGATGTCGGCCATGCGGTAGGCGCCCTCGCGCAACGGCCCCTTGCGCGGGTCGGGGAGGGAGGCCGAGACGGCGCCCACGGCGCCGATCAGGGGGGAGATGAGGCCCACACGGACGTCGAATCAGCGATCCGGCCTCGCCGCAAGGGAATTGTGCAAGGAAGCCCGGCAGCGAAGCGCAGTCAGCCGCCGGGTGTGGCAGATCGGACTCAGCCGGCAGATGCGAGTCGCTCGCGTTTATTGACTCGGCATTGTCGAACTTGAATCAAGCAGCATACCGAACCGGCTCGTGCTGGAAGTAGTTTTGAATCCGCTCGGGTTGGCGTTGCACGCTGCGCAGATGGTGCTGTGTGGCCATGACCAACTGCTGCTTCGTACGCGCTGGTGCCAGCGTTGTCACACCCTGCTTGGTGTCGGCATTGGCGATCTCGTCAGGATTGAGTTCC
>JAJXTQ010000252.1 GCA_021783685.1 Pseudomonadota bacterium
TTGAAGCGTCGTGGCGACGTGCGCCGCGCCAAGCTCTACTACCTGCGCGACCTGCGCGGCAAGGCCGCCCGCATCAAGGAAAAGCTGGCGCCCAAGGCGCGCTGATCCCGCGTCCTCGAACGGCCTTGCAGCCGAGCCCCTGATCCGTGTCGAGCGGATCGGGGGCTTTTGCTATGGGCGATTCGTCGAAAGGGCTTAATCGCTCGGCTGCACGACAATCCGCGCGGGGTTTGGTTGACGTCGGAGATTCGGCATGCGGATGTGCAGGCAGATCGGCGTCAGCGCGGCGACGTTCCACAAGTGGCGCGCCAAGCACCGCAGCCCGGGGGAAGCCTCGGGCTGTCCCGGATGCCGGTGCTCGTCGTGGAGAACGCGACGTCGAGCCGAGGTATACCGAGCCGAGTGTGCGGGCTCGGGCCATGAAAGTGGTGATCGCAAGAAAGTCCCGAGACTCGACCACCAGCGGCATTTGGTCGTAGCCGAAGGCAGCAGTGGATCGATGGCCTCCGAGGTCGTTGGCCTCGAGCGAAGCACCGGTACGCGTGCCGCAGTGCGAGCCGCAGCCGGCGGATCTTCTGATCGAAGCGGTCTCCCCTTGGGCCAGTGCGTCGACCAGCGTCCACGCCGCGGCTTCTGGCGAGGCTGCCAGCGCACTCGCCACAAGGGCTTGGTCTGGAGCCACAAGCGGGCCGAATTCGGGCGCGCGATGGCGCCCGGTTTCGGCCCGCTTCGGGACGCCGGCCTACCAGCGCATGGTCAGCCCGGCGTAGATGGCCCGGCCGTCGCCGGGGATGAACTGGGTGGTGTTGGGACCGAAGGCGCCCACGGCCGGCTCGGTGATGAGCCCGGTGGTGGCGGCATATTTCTCGTCGGTCAGGTTGCGTGCGTCGAGGAAGATCTCGATCTGGCGCGTGATCTCGTAGCTGGCCGTGAGACCGAGCAGCGCGTAAGCGTCGGTCTCGAAACTGTTTTTGAAGTCGATCGGATAACCCTGCGGCACCCATTCCACGTTCGGACCGAAGGCGAATCCCGCCGGGTGGCGATAGCGCAGCTCGGCGCGCAGGTAGTGATCGGGAATGCCGGGAATGGCGTTGTCGCCCCACTGCGGGTCGCCGTCGAACTTGAAATCGTTGTAGGTGTAGGCGAGGCGGCCGGTGAGGCTCTGGCCGGCAAACTCGGCCAGCCGGGCACCGACCCCCAGTTCCACGCCTTGATGAACGGTCTTGTCGGTATTGAGGACCGCGCTCTGGCCGCCGTCGCCGAGAGCGATGAACATCAGCTCGTCGCGCACCCAGCTGCGGTAGAGGCTGGCATCCCAGCTCAGCGCCCGCCACTCGCCGCGGCTGCCCACCTCCAGCGTGGTCGAGCGCTGTGCGTCGATATCCGCCAGTCCGCTCACACCGGGGACGCTCTGGGTGAGTTCGGAGAAGGTCGGCGGCTCGTAGGCCTGGCTCACATTGGCGAACAGCTGCAGGGTCTCGGCGGCGTCCCAGAGCAGGCCCAGCCGCGGGCTCAGCCCGCGGTAGGTCTTGGTGCCGCTGCGGTCGCCGTCGCTGGCGAAGCGGTCGTCGTAGTCGCGTTCGGCGTAGGTGCCCTGCGCCGCGACGATGCCGGTCCAGTCCGGCGCGAGTTCGGTGCGGTTCTCGCCGAACACGATGGCGTTGCGCGACTGCTCGCGGGCCTTGGAGGTCAGATCGCCGTAGTCGCCGGCGAGGTTCACATAGCGCCGGCTGTCGGTGTCGCCGGTGCCGAGCCGACTGCCCACCGTCAGCCGGTTGGCGCGACCGGCCAGTTCACCGTCCTGGCGGAAGGTGGCGTAGGCGCCGTAATCCATCGAATCCTGGTCGATGAGCTGGAAGATGGGGTGGTAGAGCTGCTTGCTGACCGCATAGACGCCGCCGGTGATTTCCTGATCCTCCCCTTTCCACGTGGTCTTGTTGGCGACGCGCAGGACTTCCCAGTCGCGCTGGTAGTTGTTGCGGACATTGCCCGGATTGGCCTGGGCCGGATCGTCCTCGAGCTGAGCCTTGGACAGGCTGCCCGGAATCTCCTGGTTGATGTCGCCGTAGGTGAGGTAGAAACGGGTCGCCAGATCGTCGCTCAGGCGATAGCCGGCGTTGCTGAACAGGCGGGTGTTGGCCTGGTCCATGAAATCGCGAAAGCCGTCCGAGCGCAGGTGGCTGACCGACAGGAAATAGTCGCCCTTGCCAACGACATCGCCGGTGGCGATCTGGGCGCGGCCGGTATCGAAGCTGCCGCCTTCCAGGCGCAGTTTGAGCCGGTCGGCGTCGTAGCCGGTCGGCGTCACGAAATTGATCGCCCCACCGAGCGCAGCGGTGCCCAGTTCCAGCGCGTTGGCGCCCTTGAGCACCTCGACATACTGGAAGGCGAGGGGATCGATGTCCTGGAAATCGCCACCGCCGTCGGCCAGGTTGATGGGGATGCCGTCCTGGAACAGGCCGATCCCGCGCAAATGGAAGGTCCGCGACAGGCCGGACCCGCGGATGGACAGGCGCAATTCCTCGGCGTAGCGCGGCTGCGCGTACACGCCCGGCACATAGTCCAGCATGTCTTTGATCGTGACCGCCCGCGTGTCTTCATAGCTTGCGGCGTCGACCACCGCCGCGCTGCCGGGGATCTCCCGGACGTGCGCCTCGGCCGCTGCGGCGTCGGGCACGGTCAGGCTGCCGGCGGCGCCCTCCACGGTGACGGCGGGCAGGACCGGGCTGGATGGCGCAGCGGCAGCATCGGCCTGGGCGCCTGCCGAGAACGTGGTGAGGGCAGCCAGCAGGCCGGACAGGCGGTAGGGCGACGGCATGGACATTCCTTTGTCGATTCAATGAGAAGAGCGGCATTGCAATGAGAACGACCGGCATTATCATGCAGCGGACCCGCACTGGCCGCGCCTGCGACAATTTGCCGCAGCTGGCGGCGAAATGACCTTGGACCGGCGAGGCTTGCGCGAGGGGGGGAGTTGTCTCAAGATAGCGACGGGCGCATGTGCGCCGTGTCGAGGTTCTCGCTTTATGGATGTGCCCCAACGATGGGCGAGTGCATCTTCCGCCACTCCCGCGCTTGAAGTTCGCGATCTGGTCAAATCCATCCGTTTCTACGAACAGGCCCTGGGCCTGGAGCTGACCCAATTCATCAACACCGAGCGCCGCGCCCTGCTCTCCCACGGCGACTGGCAGATCTGTCTCGCCGAGCAGCGCGAACCGCATCCCAGCACAGCCTGCTTCCAGGTCGCCGAAGCCGAATCCCTGTACCGACGCTGCAACGCAGCCGGCGCCACCGTCGCCGGTTATCTGCGCCGGGCAGCCGACGGGCATCGCCACTTCGAGATCGAGGATCCGGACGGGCATCGCCTGCGCATCGATGAGCAACCGGCGTCCTGAATCCCCCTGCGCTGCATGACGGATCGTCGCCCGTCAAAGGAATGACGCCATGAAAGACGCGCTCTACCACCGCGAGGGGAAGCTCCATGTCCCCACGGAGCGCACCAATTCCCCTTGGGACAGCCGCTTGCTGCATGGGGGCGCCATCGCCGGACTCATGGCGCACGTCATCGATCGGCACGAACCCGATCCCGAGTGGCGCGTCCTGCGTCTCACCCATGACCTGTGCCGACCCGCGCCCCGCGTCCCGCTCGAGGTCGTCACCAAAACCCTGCGCGCCGGTCAGCGCATCCAGCTCATCCAGGCGCGCATGCTGGCGGACGGCCAGGAAGTCGCGCGCAGCACGGCGCTGCGCGGCCGGGTCCAGCCGGTCGAATTGCCGGAACACGCCATC
>JAJXTQ010000253.1 GCA_021783685.1 Pseudomonadota bacterium
AACTACGGGAGCACTACCCGGGGTTCGAGTTCGTCCATGCGAGCGGCCTAGGGGTTCTGGCCGTGGGAACCGAGGTGCCGGAGGCCGTGGCCGCGCTCTGCCGGCTCCAGGACACCGCCTCGCTGCGCCGCGTGCGGGAGCGCTTTGCCGCCATCGGCGAACGCTGGGTCGCCGAGAGCACGCAGCTGTGCGCCACGGCGCCGAGCCGCGCGGCGGACAGACGGGCCATCCGCGGCGCGCTGCGAATTTCAGTAGTGATCCCGCTCTATAATGGCGCCCGGTTCATCGCCGAAGCGTTGGAGAGCGTGTTCGCGCAAACCCTGCCGCCATCCGAAATCATCGTCGTCGATGACGGCTCGACCGACGCTGGCGCGGAGCTGGTGCGCCGGGTTGCGGCCGGCCGGGTGCTGACCCTGCTGCAGAAGCCGAACGGCGGCCAGTCCTCGGCCCGCAACCTCGGGATCCGGCACGCGTCCGGCACCCATGTCGCGCTGCTCGACCAGGACGACATCTGGTATCCGGAGCATCTGGAAGCGCTGGCACAGCCGTTCCTTGCGCCGCGCACGCCGCCGCTCGGCTGGACCTATTCCAACCTCGACGAGGTCGATGAAGGCGGCGCCATGGTGGCGCAGAGCTACCTGCGGCTGCTGCCCTTCCATCATCCGAAACGCGACCTGTTCGCCTGCCTTTCCAACGATATGTTCGTGTTGCCCTCGGCGTCCCTGATCGCCCGCGACGCCCTGCTCCGGGTGGACGGCTTCGATGAAGCGCTGTGCGGCTACGAGGACGACGACCTGTTCCTGCGCCTGTTCCGTGCCGGCTACGACAACGCGTTCATCGATCGCGCGCTGTCGCGCTGGCGGATCCATCCCGGCGGCAGTTCGTACTCTTCGCGCATGGCGGAAAGCCGCATGGTCTATCTCCGGAAGCTGCTCGATGCCTTCCCCGACGACCTGCCGCGCGAACGCCGCTACCGGCGCGACATGCTGGCACCGCGGTTCCTGCTCAGCGTGGCGAAGGACTACCGGCTCGCGGTCGAGACGCGGGACACGGGGACGATCGTGGCCGCCGCGCGCGATCTTGGGCAGATCGCCCGCTTGCACCGCTGGCGGGTGCGCATCGTGATGGCCGCGGTGATGCCGGTGCTGCGCTCGCCACGCCTGGCGCCGCTGTTGCTGCCGGTTGTGGTGGCCTTGCGCCCGGTGCTGCGGCGGCTCGGCGGCACGCGCCGCAGCGCGCTCTGATGACCCGCGAGGAGCGACTGCTTGGTCCTTCGCGACGCGGCGCGACGCGCATCCTGGAGCTCGGGGCCAGCCACGCGCCGATCGCCCCGAAAGCGGCGGGCTGGATCACGCATGTGGTCGATCATCTGGATCAGGCGGGCCTGCGCGCCAAGTACGCCGCCGCCGACGTGGCGCTGGAGCGGATCGAACTGGTCGATACCGTTTGGCAGGACGGGCCCCTGCACGCCGCCGTGCCCGCCACGCTGCACGGCAGTTTCGACCGCCTCATCGCCAGCCATGTGATCGAACATCTGCCCGATCCGGCCGGGTTCCTCGCCTCCGCCGCGGTGCTGCTGCGCGAGGGCGGAACGGTCGCGCTGGCGGTGCCCGATCACCGGTATTGCTTCGACTATTTCCGCCCCGCCACCACGACCGGGGAGGTGCTGGAGGCGCTGTTCGCCCAGCGCACCCGCCATCCGGCCCGCGCGCTGTGGGACCAGCGGGCCTATGCGATCGGCATGGACGGCACCACGGCCTGGGGGCAGCATTCCGTTTCTCTTCCCGCCTTCCTCGGCGCGTTGCCGAATCCGGCCGACACGCGGGCGCTGTTCACCGAGCCGGCAGCGGCGTTCGAGGATTGCCATGCCTGGCGCTTCACGCCGGCCGGATTTTCCCTGATTCTGCTGGAGCTCGGCGCGCTCGGCCTGTGCGCCTGGCAACTGGACCGGCTGGACGGGCCAGAGGGATGCGAGTTCTTCGCCATGCTCCGCCGCGGCGCGGAGGAGAGCGGCGCTCCGGCGGACCTCGCCACGCGCCGCATGGACCTGCTGCGCGCCCGGATCGTGGAGATGGCGGAACAAACGGGCTTCGCGACCTGGGCGACGGGACTCCCGGACCTGCCGGCGAGCGTGCAAAGCCTGGCCGCACGCCTGACGGCGCAGGAGCGGCGGTTGGCGGAGGTCGAGCGGGTGCTCGGGCGGCTGGGCCGACGGCTGGCGCCGTTGGCGGCACTGTGGCGCAGGCTGGGACTACCGCGTTGACCGCTCAGGCCGCCCTAGCGGACGGTGCGGCAAAAGCTCGGCGCGCCAGGGTTACGTGCTCAAGAAATGGCCGGTCAATGTGCTGACGCTGCCGACGCCGTTGAAGGTGATCTTGGTATTGTCGGACAAGGTCACGGTGGTGTTGCCGCCGCTGACTGTCGCGCTGCCCAGCGCTGCCGCCGCTGCCGTGGCACCATAGCCAGCAGCGAAGATCGTGTCCGCCGTGTTGAAATCGGTGATGACGGTATTCCCGCCGCCAATGCTGTAAGCGGTGCCATTCACTGTGGCCGTCTTGAAGAAGACGAAAAGATCGCCCTTCCCGTTGGCACCGGTCATGGTCGTGTTGCCGTTTCCACCGATGAAGGTGTCGGGCCCGGACCCGCCGATCAACACGTCATTGGTCGGTTGCGGGACGCCGAACATGGTGTCTGCGCCGACCAGCTCAACGCCGACCGAGGAAGCGGCGGCGCTCAGTGTCTCATTCCCGCCGAGCGCGACCAGGACCGCACTGCCGATGCTCGACGAATAGATGATAGTGCCGCCGGCGCCCCCGAATCCGTTGAACTGTCCCGAGCCGCCGGTGACCGAGGTGTTGGCCCCCAGGTCGGAGTACAGAAGGGTCCCGCTGCCGCCGACGATGCTCTCGGCCGTACCGGACGCGCCGAGCAAGCTGGCCGAACCGGCACCGCCGAGGAAAAGCAGGTTCCCCTGTCCAGCGGCCGCGACCAGGTTGTTCCCCTGCGCCGAGATCGTCTCCGGCCCCAGGTTGCCGCCGAAGAGCGTCGTGTTGGTTCCGGTGTCCTGCACATAAAGCGAAGACCCCGCATCGACGCTATCGGAGATGATGCTGGTGTTGGTGCCGGAGGACTGCACGGTGACGCCGGATGCGCTCAGCGCGTTCACGGTGTCACCGGTGCCCGACGAAATGATCAGCAAAGAGCCGGCGGTGCTGGTGCCGCTCAGCACATTGGTCCCGCCGCCGCCTGCTATCGTCCCACCGATCCCCTCGGTGATCGTATCGTTGCCGCCGCCGGCGGCAACATAGTCCGGCTGCGGGAAGGGACCGGCGATCGACGACTGGACCAGATTGTTCCCGCCGCCGAGCGCGACAGTGTCACCGCCAACCAGATTGAACACGCCACCGACCGTGCCGGAAATGATCCCGGTTCCCGGGGCGACGGAAATAGTGTCGACGCCGGTCGCATTATCCAGAATATAGCCGTAGCTGCTGTTGAACGCGTAGGAATTTCCACCCGCATCGGTGATCAACGCCTCGGCCACAGTGGCGATGCCAGGCACCGCTGGCACCGAGGGCCCCGGCGAGGCCGGAACCGTGGCCGTGAACAGATGGGCGCTCGGCGCCGTCGCGGCGGCCAGGATCGCGCTGGCAATCTGGTTCTGCAGCGTCACGTTCAACGTACCGGATCCCGGTATCGTTGCGTATCCGCCGCTCTGTACCGTAACTTGCGCCATCTCGACCCTCGCGTCCGCAATCGAAACCGACCCGCCGCCGACT